>WFTU01000346.1 GCA_015485375.1 Paracoccaceae bacterium
GATAGATAACGAACGGTCCGGCCTCGATATCGAGTTCATCCGCCCCGAGGTTGTAAATCACATCAGCCTTGTCGAGCGCAGTCAGCATACCGCCTTCGGTCGCGAAACCGATGTCCATGCCGCCAACGCGGGCGGCAGCGGTGTGCAGGACCATGAATTTCGAATTGGTGTTTTCCGTCAGCTGCTTGGCCGCTTCCAGAACCGCCTCGCCATCCTTGCCGGTCAGGGCACCCTGCCCGATGATGACGATGGTGTTCATGTCTTTCGCGTCGCCGATCTGCTTGTCGGCCAGCATTTGAAGGGCCGCGCGATCGTCCCCGACATGGGCATATTCATAGGTCAGGTCAGCCGCTTCACCCACCAGACCGATCTGCGCCCCGCGCAGCCATGCCTTGCGGATACGCGCGTTCAATACCGGCGCCTCGAGGCGCGGATTGGTGCCTATCAGCTGGATCATATCGGCGTTGTCGATATCCTCGATGGTCGCGGTGCCGACATAGCCGCCGCGATCATTGATCGGCAGGTAGGCCCCGTCCACACGGCATTCGACGTTGCCGCCCGCACCGTTGATCAGGGTTTTGAGGGCAAACATCGCCTCGGTCGAGACCAGATCACCGGCAATCGCGGCAACTTTCCTGCCGTCAACCGCATCGGAAATGGCGGCAAAAGCCTCGGCCCATGTGGCGGGCTGGAGTTTGCCGTTCTTGCGCACATAGGGTTTGTCGAGGCGCTGGCGGCGCAGGCCGTCCCAGATGAAACGGGATTTGTCGGCCAGCCATTCCTCGTTCACACCGTCATGGTTGCGTGGCACAATCCGTTTGACTTCACGGCCCTTGGTGTCCACGCGAATGTTGGAGCCAAGCGCGTCCATCACGTCGATGCTCTCGGTCTTGGTCAACTCCCACGGGCGGGCAGTAAAGGCATAGGGTTTGGAGGTCAGCGCGCCAACCGGACACAGGTCTATAATGTTGCCCTGCAGGTTGGAATCGAGCGTAGCACCCAGATAGGTGGTGATTTCCGCATCCTCTCCGCGGCCGGTCTGGCCCATGACGGTGATGCCCGCAACCTCGGTCGTGAAGCGCACGCAACGGGTGCAGGAAATGCAGCGGGTCATAACGGTCGCGACCAGCGGGCCAAGGTCGAGGTCCTCGACCGTGCGCTTGCCGTCGCGGTTGCGCGAGAAATCGACACCGTAGGCCATGGCCTGATCCTGAAGATCGCACTCGCCGCCCTGATCGCAGATAGGGCAATCCAACGGATGGTTGAGGAGCATGAACTCCATCACACCCTCGCGGGCTTTCTTGACCATCGGGGATTTGGTTTTGACCACAGGCGGCTGGCCTTCGGGACCGGGGCGCAGATCGCGCACCTGCATGGCGCAGGAGGCGGCCGGTTTCGGCGGACCGCCCACGACCTCCACCAGACACATGCGGCAGTTGCCGGCGATGCTCAGGCGTTCGTGGTAACAGAAACGCGGAATCTCGATGCCGGCTACCTCGGCAGCCTGCAGGATGGTCATCGCGCCGTCCACCTCGATCTCCTGATCGTCGATGATGATTTTCTTGAGGTCGGTCATGGTCTACTCCGCCGCAATCGAGCTTACGCGGCCCGTTTTCTGGTATTTGATACGGTCTTCGATCTCGTTCCGGAAATGCCGGATCAGGCCCTGAATGGGCCAGGCGGCCGCGTCACCGAGCGCACAGATCGTGTGGCCCTCGACCTGTTTGGAGACCGACAGCAACATGTCGATTTCTTCCAGTTCGGCCTCGCCTGTCACCAGACGGTCCATGACGCGCATCATCCAGCCGGTGCCTTCGCGACACGGCGTGCATTGGCCGCAGCTTTCGTGTTTATAGAATTTCGCCAACCGCCAGATCGCCTTGATGACATCCGTGGACTGGTCCATGACAATCACCGCCGCCGTGCCGAGGCCCGATTGCTGTTCGCGCAGCCAGTCGAAATCCATGATCGCGTCCTTGGCGATATCGGCGGGCAGAAGCGGCACAGAGGAGCCGCCCGGAATGACCGCCTTGAGATTCTTCCAGCCGCCGCGCACGCCGCCACAATGTTTGTCGAGCAGTTCTTCGAGCGAGATCGACATGGCTTCCTCGACCACGCAGGGATTGTTGACGTGACCGGAAATGCCGAACAGCTTGGTGCCGTGGTTGTTCGGGCGGCCAAAGCTGGTGAACCAGTCGGCGCCGCGGCGCAGGATTGTCGGAACAACCGCAATGGATTCCACGTTGTTTACCGTAGTCGGTGCACCATAAAGGCCGACACCGGCGGGAAACGGCGGTTTCATGCGCGGCATGCCCTTGCGGCCTTCGAGGCTTTCCAGCAGCGCAGTTTCCTCGCCGCAGATGTAGGCCCCTGCCCCGTGGTGCAGATAAAGGTCGAAATCCCAGCCCGAACCGGCGGCATTCTTACCGAGAAGTCCGGCGTCGTAAGCCTCGTCAATGGCATTTTGCAGGGCTTCGCGCTCGCGGATGAACTCGCCACGGATGTAGATATAACCCGCATTCGCGCCCATGCCGAAACCGGCGATCAGGCAGCCCTCGATCAGGGTGTGCGGATCGTGGCGCATGATCTCGCGGTCCTTACAGGTGCCGGGCTCGGATTCATCGGCGTTGACGACCAGATAGGACGGACGGCCATCGCTTTCCTTGGGCATGAAGGACCATTTCAGACCGGTCGGGAAACCGGCGCCGCCACGGCCACGCAGACCGGAATCCTTGACCTGCTGCACGATCCAGTCGCGCCCGTTCTGGATATAGCCAGCCGTGCCGTCCCAGGCGCCCCGCGCCATGGCACCCTTCAGGCTACGGTCTTCCATACCGTAGAGGTTGGTAAATATCCGGTCCTTGTCGTCGAGCATCTTACTCTCCTTGCTGGCGTTGCCGCCACACCCTGAACAAAACGATCAGCGCCCACAGAAAGGCCGCCATCGCCGCGAGATCGGCCAGAAACGCATAGCGCACCGGCAAACCCATTTTTCCTCCGAGAAAGCTGACCGCCATCCAGCCGAGCATGGTCACGATGATCACGATCGAGGCCAATCGCGTCTGTGCCTTCAGGCTTTCGCTGTTGTCAGTCACATCTTTCCCGTTCCGGCGCTAGTAAACGCCGCCTTTATCCACTTTTTTCGAAAACTCCGTTTCGCCGCCCGCGGCCAGAGTTTTCGCCTGTTCTACCCAATTGTCGCGTGTCGCGCGCCCTTTGAAGCCTTGCAGATTGTCATCCACCCATGCGACCTCGGCCGCGCTCCATGCCGCGATCTGGTCGAAGTGGAAAAAGCCCATTTCATTGAGCATTTTCTCCATTTTCGGCCCGACACCGCGGATTTTCTTCAAATCGTCGCCTTTACCGTCGCGCGCTGCGCTCAGCGCTTCGGGGCGGGTTTGCTCCGCCGTTTCGGCAGCAGGTTCCCCGGCAGGCGCTTCGGCCTCCTCTACAGGGTCCGTATTGATGCTTGCGGCAAGATCGGCGAGGCTTTCGGAATCCTCTTCGGGCGCGGGTTCGGCCTCGACGGCGGTTTCGCCGGAGTCCTCTGCGCGCACCTGTTCAAGTTCTTCTTTGTAAATCTCGGCCTCGCTACCGCCACAGATTTTCTGTGCCAGCCATAAGCCGAGAGCAAGCAAAACCAGAAACGCCAGAATGGCGACCCAGAGCGGGGTCACGGTGCTGATGAAATAGGCCAACAGGCCGACAACAACCGCCGCAACAACGATGGAAACGGTCATACAGGTATTGTTGGTGTTCGAATTCGACATGTCCCTCTCCCTATATTCCCTAGTAAATTCTTGCCCGGTATTCCGGGGCCACCTTGCGGCCCCGGAGGTGTTTTAATGTGGCACTCAGGAGTGCTGCTTGCGCACGCTGTTGATCGTCAGAATGCAGGCAACAAACAGGATAACGCCTGTAATCAGCCCCAGTGTGCCGGAAGACGTCGCGGCGATGAAACCGCCTGCCCCTGCTGCGAACACCAGTGACAAAAGATACATCATTGCGCTTCCTCCGTTGTTTGTTTCAGTCATGATACTTCCCCTTGTTTTAGGTTTATTAACGATCAGCCCTTTGCGAGCGTAATCGCTTGCGCGACCCAGTTGTCGCGACTTACGCGGCCTTTAAAGCTGACCAGATGTTGGTCGGCCCAGGCAACCTCGGCGTCTGTCCAGGAGGCGATCTGATCGAAATGATAGACCCCCGCCTTGTTCAGCTCTTTCTCCAGTTTAGGGCCTACGCCCTTGATTTTTTTCAGATCATCCGGCTTTCCGCCCCGTGCTTCGGTCAGGAGTTCGGGCTTGGTGCCCTCTTTCTCTGCTACAGGTTCGGTTTTCGGTTTCGGTGCCGGTTTGGCTTTCGGTTTCGACTCGGCTTTCACCGGCCCTCCAAGCCACGGAGTGCGCAGCGGAACCTCGGTTCCGTCGATACGTTTGACCGTATCACCGAGCGCCAACGCCAATGCGACGGAGCCGTTGGCCGCCTCGCCGGATTTGTCTTTCAATGTCGTCGGGCCACCAAGCGGTTCAGCCGCAAAACGTCCGTTCTGCGGCCCCGGTGTCGGCACCTTGCCCTCCGCGAATTCTTTCAGCAATTCACGGAATTTGTCGGCGGTCAGATCTTCGTAGTAATCCTTGCCCACCTGCATCATCGGCGCGTTGGTGCAGGCCCCGAGAC
This sequence comes from Paracoccaceae bacterium, assembly GCA_015485375.1. Classification (GTDB taxonomy): domain Bacteria; phylum Pseudomonadota; class Alphaproteobacteria; order Rhodobacterales; family Rhodobacteraceae; genus NORP23. Next base: position 4,678 of record WFTU01000346.1, read on the forward strand.
ACTCGACCTCTTCCCAGCTGAACAGGCCGTTTTCGCTGATCTGATGCGGATGCTCGGCGATTTCTTCCTTGCAGACAGCGATCAGGTCCTCGGCACCGCAGATCATGCAGCTTGTGGTTCCGCAAATCTGGAAATGTGCAATTTTGCCAACCGGTTGCAGCTGGAACATGAAGTAGAACGTGGCTACTTCGAGCGCGCGGATATAATCCATACCCAGCATATCGGCCACATGTTCGATGGCGGGACGGCTAAGCCAGCCCTCCTGTTCCTGCGCCCGCCACAGTAGCGGGATGATGCCGGAGGCCTGACGCCCCTCGGGGAATTTGGTCAGCTGCGCTTCGGCCCATTTCCGGTTGGCGGGCGTGAAGGCGAAACTCGCCGGTTGTTCGTTGTGCAGACGACGGAGCATTAGCGGTCGATCTCCCCGAAAACAATGTCGATAGTGCCGATGATGGCGGCGACATCGGCCAGCTGGTGGCCGGTTGCAATATGGTTCACGGCCTGCAGGTGCGAATACCCCGGCGCGCGCAGTTTGGCCTTGTAGGGCTTGTTGGTGCCGTCCGCGACGATAAACACGCCGAATTCGCCCTTCGGTGCTTCAACACAGGCGTAGACTTCGCCCTCGGGAACATGGAAGCCCTCGGTATAAAGCTTGAAGTGGTGGATCAGCGCCTCCATCGAGGTTTTCATGTCCCCCCGTTTCGGCGGTGTCAGCTTGCCACGGGCCAGCACGTCCTCGCCCTTGCATTCATCCAGCTTCCTGATTGCCTGACGGATGATCTTGGTGCTTTCGCGCATCTCCTCCATGCGGCAGAGGTAGCGATCATAACAATCGCCGTTCTTGCCGACCGGAATTTTGAAATCGAACTCGTCATAGCACTCGTAGGGCTGCGCACGGCGCAAATCCCATGCGAGGCCGGAGCCACGCGCCATGACGCCGCTCATTCCCCAGTCAAGGACGTCCTGCTGCGAAACCACGGCCACATCGACGTTACGCTGTTTGAAAATGCGGTTTTCGGTCAGCAGTTCCTCGATATCGTCGAGAACCTTGGGGAATTCCACGGCCCATGCGTCGATGTCGGCCAGCAGGTCCTCCGGCAGGTCCTGATGCACACCGCCCGGACGGAAGTAGTTGGCATGCAGGCGTGCGCCGCAAGCCCGCTCGTAGAAGATCATCAGCTTTTCGCGCTCCTCGAACCCCCAGAGGTTCGGCGTCAGCGCGCCCACATCCATAGCCTGCGAACAGGCGTTCATGATGTGGTTGAGGATACGGCCGATTTCCGAATAGAGCACGCGGATCAGGCTGGCACGGCGCGGAATTTCAACGCCCGTGAGTTTCTCGATCGCCAGACACCATGCATGTTCCTGATTCATCGGCGCCACATAGTCGAGGCGGTCCAGATACGGCAGGTTTTGCAGATAGGTGCGGCTTTCCATCAGCTTTTCGGTGCCGCGATGCAACAGGCCGATATGCGGGTCTGCGCGCTCGACGATCTCGCCGTCCAGCTCCAGCACCATACGCAACACTCCGTGCGCCGCAGGGTGCTGCGGGCCGAAGTTGATGGAGAAATTACGGATTTTCTGTTCGCCGGTCAGCACGTCGTTGTTGGAACCGTCCATCAATTCGTCCCCCCATCTTCATCGCCGGGCCATCTTTTAAATGCAACACCCCAGAGAAGGAAAAACTGAAAGCCGGGGATTATGCCAAGAAGCGCCCATGCCCCGTTTGAACCACTTCGCTGGAACAGTTTCCAAAGTGCGACGACATTTATCACCAAAAAAATTAACAAAAACAAACCTGGCAGACCGATATTACTCAGCATTATTAAACATCCTTCTTCTCGTCACCCGGCAGGATGTATTCGGCACCCTCCCACGGAGACATGAAATCGAACTGGCGGTATTCCTGCGTCAGCTTCACCGGCTCGTAGACAACCCGTTTTTCCACATCGTCGTAGCGCAGCTCGACATAACCGGTGGTCGGGAAATCCTTGCGCAGCGGATGGCCCTTGAAACCGTAGTCTGTCAGCAGGCGCCGCAGGTCGGGATGATTGGCGAACAACACGCCGTACATATCAAAAACCTCGCGCTCCGGCCAGTTGGCAGAGGGATGAATGGATACGATGGAATCGACCAGTTCGTCCTCGGCCACGCAGAGCTTCACGCGGATGCGCTGGTTCTGGGTCATGGACAGAAAATGGTAAACCACGTCGAAACGCTTCTCGCGGTCGGGATAGTCCACGGCGGTGATATCGATCAGCGTGGTGAACTGGCACGACGGGTGGGTTTTGAGAAACTCGACAAAATCGACGATATGGGCCGGAGTCACATAGACCTCCAGTTCGTCGCGGGGATTGATTTCGGCAGAGACCAGAGCATCGGACTGCTTTGCCTCCAGAACCGAAACCAGATCGTTCAGTGCGTCACGCATTCCCACCCCTCCTATCGGGCGATTGTGCCGGTGCGGCGGATTTTCCGCTGCAACTGCAAAATACCATAGAGCAAGGCCTCGGCCGTCGGCGGGCAGCCCGGAACATAAATATCGACCGGCACGATGCGGTCACAGCCGCGCACCACGGAATAGGAGTAATGGTAATACCCGCCCCCGTTCGCACAGGAGCCCATGGACAGCACATAGCGCGGCTCCGGCATCTGGTCATATACCTTACGCAAGGCCGGTGCCATTTTATTGGTCAGCGTGCCGGCCACGATCATCAGGTCGGACTGGCGCGGCGAAGCGCGCGGCGCGGTGCCGAAACGCTCGAGGTCATAGCGCGGCATGGAGGTGTGGATCATCTCCACCGCACAACAGGCCAGACCGAAGGTCATCCAGTGCAGCGAGCCGGTGCGCGCCCAGTTGATGATCTCGTCCGTCGAGGTCAGCAGGAAACCCTTGTCCGCCAGCTCGTCATTAAGGGCGGCTGTTGCGGCCTCTTTATCGGCGCCGGCGAAATTCTGGCTGGTGCTCAATCCCATTCCAGTGCCCCCTTCTTCCATTCGTAAACAAAGCCCACGGTCAGCACGCCGAGGAATACGATCATCGACCAGAAACCGAACAGCCCGATATCCTTGAACGCCACGGCCCAGGGGAACAGGAAGGCGATCTCCAGATCGAAGATGATGAACAGGATGGCGACCAGATAGAAGCGCACATCGAAGCGCATCCGCGAGTCGTCAAAGGCGTTGAAACCACACTCGTAAGCCGAGACTTTTTCCGGATCCGGATTGTGTACCGCCGCCATGACGGCCGAGAACGACAAAACGATCGCGAGAACGATAGCAAGTCCGATAAAAACGAGGATGGGGAGATATTCAAGTAGAAGGTCTTGCAAGGTCGCCTCTCCTTAATACACGCGCACCACATTTCAAGGTGCGCCAGAGTCGCGTCCGGTTTACTCCGCCCCTTTGGGGAGGTCAACAGAACCGAGGGTTTCAAACGGCTTTTTCTCGGAAAATGTTGCAGCGCGGCAGCGCGGATAAATACTGCCATTTGCAAACAAAAATCGGCCGCACCCGCAAGAATACTATTGTATACATTGCAAATATCGCCTTTGCGTCACAATTTCGTGCGGGATTGCGGGCGTTATAGATCAGGCGGGCCGCGCGGCATCGCAGATACCGGCACAGCTGGCCGCAAGGATTCGCGTGCCTTTTCCGCAACCGGCTGGTATGAGTCGCCCATGCTGGCGATCTTTCTGAAAACGCTTCCGTTCTTTGCCATTCTCGGCCTCGGATATCTGGCTGCGCGCCGGCGCTTCTTTTCCGAGGAAGCCACCGCGGCCCTGACCCGTTTTGTGTTCTATTTCGCCCTCTCGGCCCTGATTTTCCGCTTCACGGCCACCCTCTCGCTGTCCGAGATTTTCGACATCCCCTCGGTGCTGGCCTATCTTGGCGGCACACTCGCGGTTTACCTGCTGGCGACACTCATTGCCCTGCTGCGCCGCAAAGGGCTGGAGGAAGCTGCTGTCGAGGCACAATCCGCCGCCATCGGCAACGTCGGCTTCCTCGGCATCCCGATGCTGGTGCTGCTGTTTGGAGCCGGAGCCATCGGGCCGGTGATGATCGTGCTGGTAACGGACCTCGTGGTGTTCAGCAGCCTGTTCGTGATTCTGGTGTCGGCCAAACGCAGCGGTCATATGTCTCTGGCTGTTCTGGGACCGGTCTTCAAGGGGCTGCTAGCCAACCCGATGATCGTGGCCATTGCCGCAGGGCTGTTCTGGGCAACGCTGGAAATCCCCATGCCCGCGCCCCTGAACGAGTTCCTGACCCTGCTCGGCGCGGCCGCCACCCCCGGCGCGCTTTTTGCCATCGGCGCCTCGCTTGCCGGAAAATCGGCCGGACACGGAAAGGTGGCAATCTGGCTGTCCTTTGCCAAACTGGCGCTGCACCCGCTGGCTGTCGCTGTGGCCAGCCTGCTGGTGTTCGATGTTCCGCCATTTACTGCCGCAGTTATGATATCCGCAGCAGCCATGCCAACGGCCGGAAACGTCTATATTCTTGCCCAGCACTACGGGATTGTGCCGATGCGCGTCTCCTCGACCATCCTGATCTCGACCGTCGCGAGCATTGCTACGCTGACCACGGTCATCGCACTGGTATCGCAGTAATTGCCGGGATTTGGAAACGGTCCGGAAAATGGTGCCCGGGGGCGGATTTGAACCACCGACACGCGGATTTTCAATCCGCTGCTCTACCCCTGAGCTACCCGGGCATCGGGAAGGCGTCTCGCCTTGGGTGGGGGCGTTTTAGGGGAGATGCGCGCGGCTGTCCAGAGGAAACCAAACGAATTTTTCAGGAAATTCAGTGGCGGGTTTCATCTGCTTCGGCGCGGGCCAATTCCTCTTCATCCGGCAGGTCTTCTTCCTCTGCCGGAATGGTGTAGGATTCGTTCAACCACTTGCCGAGATCAAGGTCCGCACAGCGTTTCGAGCAGAACGGTTTGTATTTCGGATCCGTGTCTTTCTTGCAGATCGGGCAGCTCATATTTGCACCTCCGACAGGGGAAACCTCTCACGTTTGCGTTGCAGTTCCAGATTGCCGAGCGGCGTCCAGCCGGCAATGATCGTATCAACCCCGTCGCGCCTGAAAGCGGCCTTGAGCGCGCTCTCTATTTTCAGGCGGTCCTTTTTCGGCATCGGTGCAAAATCGATGGTGATCTGCCCGCCCAGCCCGCGCAGCAGCAGTTGCCGCGAGATTTCCTTTGCCGCCGCCAGATTGGTTTTCAACCCCGCCGCAGGGGAAAAATCGCCGCCGGTGTTTACGTCTATCGCCACCAGCGCCGCCGTCGGTTCAATGCTTATCCAGCCGTTGCCGAGCAGGGCGCGCGGGGATTGCAGGGCATCCATAGCCTCGAGAACTCCATGATCCTCGAAAGCCGTCTCGCCGCTCTCGACCTGATCCGCATCCCAGTCGCGCCACGCCCGATCAAATGCGCTCGGGGCGTCCAGCAGCAACTCCGGCGTTTTACCCTCGCCATCCGCCAGAACCTGCCGCGCCAGCGTTAACATTCTGTTCATATCCTCGGCGATAACATCGCCGTCCACACCATTACAGGCGGAACGCAGGATCAGCCCCTCGGAGCCGCCTTCCATTGCGTCGTGCGCGATGACCAGCAGGCGGTCACGCTCGTCCTCGTCGCGGATGGAGCGCGCGATATTGATCCCCGGATTGGCCGGCGTCACGATAACGTAGCGGCTTTTGAACAGCAGCTTGCGCACCACCGGCGCCGCCTTGCCCGCATCGGCATAGGTGGTGACCTGCACCAGCATCGGCGTGCCGGGCGACAAGCCCTTTGCGTCCTTCAGAAAGGCGCTCTGCCCGTCCGGCAGGCGCAGCATCGCGCCGTGCATCCCCTTGAGCGGACGATCCAGAATACCGCGATAGATCGCTTCGGGGCGTGGCACCGGATTGTCGGCGGGCGGGTCGATCAGCAAGTCCTGCAAGCGCCCGTCAACCATC
>WFTU01000347.1 GCA_015485375.1 Paracoccaceae bacterium
TGGTTACGAAGGGCAGGGGCCGGAGCATTCCTCCGCCCGTCTCGAACGCTATCTGCAACTTTCGGCCGAGGATAACTGGATTGTTGCCAACTGCACGACGCCGGCCAACTACTTCCATATCCTGCGCCGCCAGATGCACCGGACGTTCCGCAAGCCGTTGATCCTGATGACGCCGAAATCGCTGCTGCGCCACAAAAAGGCCGTGTCACCGCTGAAGGATCTGCAAACCGGTTCCAGTTTCCACCGCGTTCTCTGGGATGATGCGCAGATCGGAAAGTCGGAAACAACACTACAACCTGACGAGAATATCAAACGGGTAGTGTTGTGTTCCGGCAAGGTCTACTACGACCTGCTGGCCGAACGCGATGCACGCGGCATTGACGACATCTATCTGATGCGTGTGGAACAATTCTATCCATTCCCGGCCATGGCCATGACCAAGGAACTGTCCCGTTTCAAGAACGCCGATGTTGTCTGGTGTCAGGAAGAACCGAAAAACCAGGGCGGCTGGACGTTTATCGAGCCGAATATCGAATGGGTTCTGGGACGGATCGACACCCGCGCCAAACGTCCCGCCTATGTCGGGCGCGCGGCGTCCGCCTCGGTCGCGACCGGCCTTGCCAAAACCCATAAAGCACAACAAGAGGCGCTCGTGAACGATGCGCTCACACTGTAAAGGAATGACCCGATGACCGAGATTCGCGTCCCCACGCTAGGTGAAAGCGTAACCGAAGCCACCGTGGCCACATGGTTCAAACAGCCGGGCGATTCCGTTGCTGTCGATGAAATGCTCTGCGAGCTGGAAACCGACAAGGTGACGGTCGAGGTTCCCTCGCCCGCTGCCGGTGTGCTGAAGGAAATCATTGCCCCCGAAGGCGAGACGGTTAACGTCGATGCCCTGCTCGCCATTCTCGAGGAAGGCGCGACTGCTACAGCAGCCCCTGCCGCTCCGAAGGAAGAGGCCGCACCTGCACCTGCACCCGCTGCCGCGCCGGCCGCGAAGGATGTCGAGGATGCGCCCTCTGCCAAAAAACTGATGACGGAGAAGGGCCTTACTCCCGATCAGGTGACCGGCACCGGTCGCGACGGGCGTATCATGAAGGAGGACGTGCAGAATGCCGCTGCTCCGGCCGCTGCGCCTGCACCTGCCGCCGCGCCGCGTGCGCCCGTGGCCGCCGACGATGCCAGTCGCGAGGAACGGGTGAAAATGACCCGTCTGCGCCAGACCATCGCGCGCCGCCTGAAAGAGGCACAGAACACCGCCGCCATGCTGACCACCTATAACGAGGTCGACATGTCCGCCGTGATGGACCTGCGCAAGGAATACAAGGACCAGTTCCAGAAGAAACACGGCGTGAAGCTGGGCTTCATGTCCTTCTTCACCAAGGCCTGTGTCCATGCCCTGAAAGAGGTCCCGGAAGTGAATGCCGAGATCGACGGCACCGATGTTGTCTACAAGAACTTCGTCCACATGGGCGTCGCAGTCGGCACCCCGACGGGGCTGGTTGTGCCGGTCGTGCGGGATGCCGACAACATGTCCTTCGCCGATATCGAGAAGTCGATTGCCGAAATGGGCATGCGCGCCCGCGACGGCAAGCTGTCGATGGCGGAGATGCAGGGCGGCACGTTTACCATTTCCAACGGTGGCGTTTACGGCTCGCTGATGTCCTCGCCCATCCTCAACCCGCCGCAGTCCGGTATTCTCGGCCTGCATAAAATCCAGGAGCGTCCGGTGGTTGTCGGTGGCGAAATCGTTATCCGCCCGATGATGTATCTGGCCCTGTCCTATGACCACCGCGTGGTTGACGGCAAAGGTGCGGTTACCTTCCTTGTGCGGGTAAAAGAAGCCATCGAGGATCCGCGCCGCCTGCTGATGGATTTGTAGTATTTGAGGTGAGCTGTATCCTTTTGGTACAACTCACGAGAAAGCTTCATATGAAATTGGATGCCGAGAAAGAACTGTTGCAGCTGCGCCATGAACTTGCCAAAGTTCAGGGTGCGCTAATTGCGAACTGCGGTGGCGTTGTGGATGCCTCGGAAGTCTGGGCGAAGTATGTTCCAGTTGAAGTTCAACGGATTGATCAGGCTCACGGAACGATATTTTCATTTGGTGGGCTTAACAACAGGCCGGGTATGCCGGTAAAGGAATTTTTTTATACTTTGACCAACGCAAAGTATAATGTTGTCTTTGTCAAAGATTTCGCACAGGTATGGTATCAGCAAGGTCTGAAGGGAATATCTGGCACACGGTCCGAAACAGCCGATTTTTTACTTGAAACCTTTGAAGACTTGCCCCGTCCCTGGATATTTATCGGTAACAGCGCTGGAGCATATGCCGCTATATATTTCGGACAAAAAATTAATGCGGACCGCGTTGTAGCGTTTTCACCACAAACCCTCGTGGATCGTAAAACATTTATTCATTTTTCTGGGGTGTTGCCAAGGTCACGTAGTTTTTTTCCTGACGATGACGAAAACGACCTATTGTATACCCTTGGAAAGTCCGCGAAGCCGGAGGTGGAGATACATTATGGCACGCGAAACCCCACTGACCGAGGACAAGCACACAGGGTTTCCGGCATAGAAAAGGTCACTTTATGTCAGGTAGATACGCGGCAACACATAGTATCCAGAACACTGAAAAATAAAGGAAAGCTCGTATCCACCATTATCGGATCGGACTTGACGCATCAAAACTAGGAGACACCCCATGTCCAATTACGATGTCATCATTATCGGCGGCGGCCCCGGAGGCTATGTCGGCGCTATCCGTTGCGCGCAGCTTGGTCTGAAAACCGCTGTTGTCGAGGGGCGCGGCGCACTGGGCGGCACCTGCCTGAATGTCGGCTGCATCCCGTCGAAGGCATTGCTGCACGCATCGGAGTCCTACCACGAGGCAACGACGAATTTCACCAAAATGGGCCTGATGGGCAAAAGCCCCTCGGTCGATCTGCCGACCATGATGGATTACAAACAGTCGGTGATCGACGGCAATGTGCAGGGCATCGAGTTCCTGTTCAAGAAAAACAAGGTCGACTACATCAAGGGCTGGGGCAAGATTACCGGCAAGAACGAGGTCACGGTTGGCGATGAAGTCCATACCGCGAAGAATATCGTGATCGCTACCGGCTCCGAGCCGTCCTCGATCCCGAATGTGGATATTGACGAGAATATCGTGGTGTCCTCGACCGGTGCGCTGGCACTGAAGAAGGTGCCGAAGAAAATGATCGTGATCGGCGCGGGTGTGATCGGGCTGGAAATGGGCTCGGTCTATTCGCGGCTCGGTTCCGAAGTCACTGTGGTGGAGTTCCTCGACCACATCACGCCCGGCATGGATAGCGAGATCAGCAAGGTTCTGGCGCGCAGCCTGAAGAAACAGGGCATCAAGTTTGTTCTCGGCGCGGCCGTTCAGAAGGTGGAGACCACCAAAACCAAAGCGAAGGTCACCTACAA
>WFTU01000348.1 GCA_015485375.1 Paracoccaceae bacterium
CAGCAAAGGCGAGATCATCACCTCGATCTTCCTGCCCGCGCGCCCGAAACATTCCGGCGACGCCTACCTGCGCTTCATCCCGCGCACCGAGATGGACATCGCTGTGTCTGCCGCCGGTGTCAGCCTGTCGCTGGATCCGGACGGAATGGTGGAAACCGCCCGCGTCGCCCTCGGCGCCGTCGCTCCGACCGCGCTTCTGGTCGAGGAGGCCGGCACCGCACTCGTCGGCACCCGTCTGGATGACAGCGCGATCGAGCGCATGGTCGCGGCGGTGCGCGCCGCCTGCAACCCGATCTCCGACAAACGCGGCACTGCCGAGTTCCGCACCAAAACCGCAGGCGTCATGGCAAAACGCGCCGCCCATATCGCGTTCGAACGCGCAGGAGGCAAAAAATGAGCAAGATCCACGTCACAACCACCATCAACGGCGACGCGGTGGAATACCTCTGCGAACCGACCGAGACCCTGCTCGACGTGCTGCGCGACCGCCTCGACCTGACCGGCGCCAAGGAAGGGTGTTCCACCGGCGACTGCGGCGCCTGTTCCGTCACGTTCGACGGGCGGCTTGTGTCCTCCTGCCTCGTGCTGGCCGCCGAGGCCGAGGGCCACGAGATCGCCACCATCGAAGGCATGGCCGAGGGCGAGAACCTGCACATCCTGCAAAGCAAGATCCTCGAACACGCGGCGCTGCAATGCGGCGTCTGCACCCCGGGCATTCTGGTCGCCGCCAAGGCGCTACTGGAAAAAAATCCCGACCCGAGCGAGGAGGAAGTCCGCTTCTGGCTCGCCGGAAACCTGTGCCGCTGCACGGGCTATGACAAAATCATCCGCGCGGTGCTGGACGCCGCGGCCGAAATGCGGGGGGCTTGAGCAATGGTTAACGAATACGTCGAAAGCAAAGGCGCAACCGCCGGAGACATCAAACGCGACTTCAAAATCGTCGGTACCCGCCCCATGCGCCCCGACGGCATCGACAAGGTAACAGGCCGCGCGCTTTATGGCGCCGACATGTCCGCCCCCGGCATGCTGTTCGGCGCAATCCTGCGCTCGCCGCACCCCCACGCCCGCATCAAATCCATCGACACAAGCGCCGCACGCGCCCTGCAAGGGGTGAGGGCGGTCGTGACCTCGGAGGATTTCGTCAAACAGAAAAGCTCGGCCGATCAGGACACGCTCGACAACTGCATGGCACGCGAATATGCGCTCTATGACGGCCACGCCGTCGCCGCTGTTGCCGCCGCCAGCAAGGAAATCGCCGCCGCCGCGCTCGACCTGATCAAGGTGGAATACGAAATCCTGCCCCATGTCACCGACGTGGATGCGGCCCTGAAACCCGACGCCCCCGTCCTGCACGCGGGCCGCAGCTATCGCAACCTGCCCGAAGGCAGCGCGCCGAACGTCTCGAACTATTTCGAATTCGGCCACGGCGATGTGGAGAAAGGCTTCGAACAGGCCGACCTCGTGCTGGAACGCCACTACAAAACCGCCGCCACCCATCAGGGCTATATCGAGCCGCACGCCTGCCTCGCCACCATGGGGCCGGACGGGCGCGGCGAGATGTTCGTCTGCACGCAGGGGCACTACATGGTCCGCGACCTCTGCGCCGCTTTCCTCGGCATGGAGGAATCGCAACTCCGCGTCACCGCCTCGGAAATCGGCGGCGGCTTCGGCGGCAAAACCACCGTGTTTATCGAGCCGGTCGCGCTGGCACTGGCGAAAAAATCCGGCCGCCCCGTGAAAATGGTGATGAGCCGCGAGGAGGTTTTCCGCGCCTCCGGCCCGACGGTATCGTCGTCCACCACCGTGAAAATCGGCATGACGAAAGACGGGCGTATCACCGCCGGACAGGCCACGCTGAACTATCAGGGCGGCGCATACCCCAATATCACCGCCATGCTCGGCGCGATGACAGCCTTTGCCTGTTACGATCTTGACGCCGTGAAGGCCGAGGGCTTCAACGTCCTCACCAACCGCCCGAAACAGTCCGCCTATCGCGCCCCCGGCGCGCCGATGGCGATCTATACGACCGAGTCGCTGATCGACGAGATGTGCCAGCAGCTCGGCCTCGACCCGCTCGAGGTGCGCCTGAAAAACGCGGCGAAGAAAGGCACGAAATCCTCCTACGGCCCGACCTTCACCGACATCGGTCTGGTGGCGACGCTGGAAGCGGCGAAAAACCACCCGCATTATTCCGCACCGCTTGGCGAAAACCAGGGCAGGGGCGTTTCCTGCGGCTTCTGGTTCAACTTCGCCGGCAACACCTCCGTTTCGCTCAACATCAACGCCGACGGCACCGTCGCGGTGATCGAGGGCAACCCCGACATCGGCGGCTCGCGCGCCTCGATTTCCATGATGGCGGCCGAGGAACTGGGCGTGGAGTACGAAAAAGTCCGCACCATCGTTGCCGACACCAACGCCATCGGTTTCAACGAGGTCACCGACGGCTCGCGCGTGACATTCTCCGTCGGTCTTGCCACCATCAAGGCCGCGCGCGCCGCGATCAGCGAGATGTGCAAACGCGCCGCCATGACATGGGGGATCGAGCCGGACGCCGTTGAATGGAAAGACGGCGCCGCCCATCCCGCCGGCCCCAACGCCGGAGAATTCGAGCCGCTGACGCTGGCCGACATCGCGCGCGACTCCGCCAAAACCGGCGGCCCGATCGCCGGCCATCACGAGGAAAACGCCGACGGGGCAGGGGTCTCCTTCGGGGTGCATCTGGTGGATGTGGAGGTCGATCCCGAAACCGGCTTCACCAAAATCCTGCGCTACACGGTGTTTCAGGACGCCGGCAAGGCCATCCATCCCGATTATGTCGAGGGCCAGATGCAGGGCGGTGCCGTGCAGGGCATCGGCTGGGCGCTGAACGAGGAATATATCTATGGCGAGGACGGGCGGTTGCAAAACCCCGGTTTCCTCGACTACCGCATTCCCGTCGCCTCGGACCTGCCGATGATCGACACGGTGATCCTCGAAATCCCCAACCCCGGCCACCCCTACGGTGTGCGCGGCGTCGGCGAAACCGGCATTGTGCCGCCGCTGGCCGCGCTCTCCAACGCCGTATCGCGCGCCGCCAACGTGCGGCTTTACGAATTGCCGATGTCGCCACCCAAGGTTCTGGCGGCCATCGACGACAAGAACGTGGACTGATGGTAAAAGTCACCCTCTGGGGCTCGCTCCGCTCCCTCGCGGGCGGGCGCGACGCTGTGGAGGTCGAGGCGAAAAACACCCGCGAGATGCTCGACGCGCTGGCCAGAAAATACCCCGCCCTCGAACAGGTGATCGAGAACGGGGTTTCCGTGGCCATCGACGGCCAGATCTATCGCGAGGCATGGTTCACGCCGATACAGGAGGACAGCGAGGTTGTCCTCATGCCCTATATGGCGGGCGGTTAACGCCCGCGAATCCGCGGATCGAGCGCATCGCGCAGCCCGTCACCGATGAAGTTCACACTCAGCACGGTGAGCGAAATCGCCAGCCCGGGCCAGATCACGCGGGCAGGGGTCAGGGTCATGTAGTTCGCCCCGTCAAACAGCAACCGCCCCCATGTCGGAAAGTCCGACGGAAAGCCGAGGCCGAGGAACGACAGCGCACTCTCGGTAATAATCGCGTTCGCCACCCCGAGCGTGGCCGACACCATGATCGGCGACAGCACATTGGGAAAAATATGCCGTCCGATAATCCGCCGCGACGGCGTGCCGATGGATTTCGCCGCCAGCACGAACTCGCGCTCCTTCTGCGCCAGCACATCGCCGCGCACAATCCGCGCCGTGTTCATCCAGCTGGTGATGCCGATAATAAACACGATCAGCAGGAAAATCCCCGTCTCCGGCCCGAACAACCCGCGCAATGTGTCGCGAAACAGCATGATAATCACCAGCAGCAGCGGCAACAGCGGCAGGGCGAGGAACAGGTCCGTCAGCCGCATCAGCGGCCCGTCGAGCCGTTTGAAATACCCCGCCATCAAGCCGATAAACGTGCCCAGAAACAGCGAGATCAGCATGGCAATCACACCCACGGCCATCGAGACCCGCCCCCCATGCAGCACCTGCGCCAGCATATCGCGGCCCAGCTGGTCGGTCCCCATCAGGTGTTCCCAGCTCGGCCCCTGGTTCTTGGCGCGGATGTTCAGGTATTGCGGATCGACGTCGTAGATATACGGCCCCAGAAACACCGCCAGCAGGATGAACACGAACACCGCCGTGCCGGCCAGCGCTCCGCGATGGGTCTTGTATTGCGCCCAGACATCACCCCAGAGCGACCGGTTCCGGCTTTCGTCAAGTTCCATATCAGTCATAGCGGATCCTCGGATCAAGCAGGCCATAGAGAATATCGGCAATCAGGTTGAACAGCACGATCAGCACCGCAAAGATAAACGTCAGCGTCTGCACCAGCGGAATATCGGCACCCTGAATGCCGATAATCAGCAATTGCCCCAGCCCGTTCACCTTGAAAATCTGTTCGGTAATAATCGCGCCGCCAAACACCTGCGGCACGCCGAGCGCGATCACCGTAATCACCGGAATGAGCGAGTTGCGCAGCACATGCACCAGCACCACCGTGCGCTCCTTCAGCCCTTTCGCCCGCGCCGTGCGCACATAATCCTGTTGCAGATTGTCGAGCATCGAGGCCCGCATGAACCGGCTGATCTGCGCCGCATTGAAAAACGCCAGCACCATCACCGGCATGATCATCTGGCGCACCTGTTGCACAAAACTGCTCCAGTCGGTGACCTTCAGCGTGGTGTCATAGATCGAGCGCAGCCAGAACGGGCTGTCATTGGGCATCCAGACCGAGAATATGACAATCAGCAACAGGCCGGTGAAAAACGTCGGCACGGAAAACCCGAGCATGGAGACAAACGTCCCGATCTGGTCGAACCAGCTGTATTGCTTATAGGCCGAGATCACCCCGATCGGAATGGCAATCAGGATGCCGACCACATAGGACATGCCCACCACCCAGAGGGTCTGGGGCAGGCGCTCCACAATCAGGTCCACCACCGGCGAGCGCGTCGCCCAGCTTTGCACCCGCAAGCGCTCGCCGTCGCCGATGGTGATATTGAACCACTGCTCGATCATATTGAGCGGCTCGTTGATGAAGAACTGTTTGCACCAGAGCAGATAGCGGAAGAACATCGGCTGATCGAGGCCGAGCGAGACGCGGATCTTCTCGCGCACATCGGGCGGAATGGTCAGCGGCAGGTTGCCGGTCGGATCATTCGGGGCGGTGTCGAGGATAAAGAAGATCACAAAACTGATGAACAGAAGCGTCGGGACCGTAAAGATCAATCGCCGGATGGTAAAATTAAACATGCAACGCCTCGGTTAAGCAGTCTTGGAGGATCGGCCGCAGGGTTGCCCCCGCGACCGAAAATTTCAGGGTTTACTTGCGCGACCAGTCGGCCACGTTCCACAGGTCGGAGTCCCAAACGTTCAGTTTGACACCGTCCAGCGAGTTCGCGGCAGCCGCCACGTTACCACGGTGAACCAGCGGAATGATGACATAGTCCTGCATCAGCATGTCGTTCATGGCTTTCGCCAGACGCGCACGCTCGTCGATGTCGGCCGTGCCTGCCATTTCGGCAACCATCGCGTCATATTCCGGGTTGCAGTACCGCGGCATGTTGGAGCCGAGCCATGCGTTTTCCGGCGACGGGATTTCCGAACACTGCCAGCTGCCCATATAGGCTTCCGGGTCGGTTCCGTCGAAGGTGTTCGCATACATCTCGATATCCGCGAACAGTTTCTGGAACGTATCCGGGCTGGACTGGTCCCCGCCGAAGAACACCGCAGCGTCGATGTTTTTCAGCTCGGTTTCCACACCGATTTCACCCCACCACTGTTTGATCAGGGCCTGGAAGTCCTGACGCACGGCGTTGGTCGAGGTTTGATAGAGGATCGACAGACGCACACCGTCCTTGGCGCGTACGCCGTCGGAGCCGCGGACCCAGCCGGCCGCATCGAGCAGCGCATTCGCACCGGCAATATCCTGCACCTCGCAACCGTCATTGGCGGTGGAGTTGTAGATCGCCGGGGAGGGCAGCACGTTACAGGTCACTTTACCGGCCTTGCCGTAGCCGACCTCGACCAGCAGCGGACGGTCGATCGCCATGGACAGCGCCTGACGCACCGCCTTGTCGCTCAGGAACGGGTGCGGATTGGCAACCGTGGAGCGTGCATCACCCAGCGCCGGATCCGGATCGGTCAGGTTGACCATCAGGCGTTCGACCAGCGGACCGAAGCCGGACAGAACCGTGCCCTGACCCTTGGCTTCCATCTGCGCCAGAATTTCCGGTGCGATCTGCAGGTTCCACGCATAGTCGAACTCGCCGGTTTCCAGAACGGAGCGCGCCGCCGCTGCCGCATCGCCGCCACCTTTGAAGGTGATGGTGGCAAAGGCCGGTTTGCTCGGATCACGATAGTTTTCGTTCGCCGCAAGCGAGATCGTGTCGTTGGCACGGAACTCGGTCACCACGAAGGGGCCGGTGCCGATCGGGCCGAAGTTCTGTTCGGTACAGGTCGGGGCGGCCGCGCCCGAGCAACCCTCGAACTGTTTGGCCTGGATGATCGGAACCGAAGCACCGACGAACGGACCATAGGGGAAGGGTTTCGGCTTGCCGAAGGTGATTTTCACCGTCAGGTCGTCCAGCGCCTCGATCGAGGTCACATCACCGAATTTCGCCAGCTGCTGACAGCCACCGTCGGGATTCATACAGTATTCACCGGTGAAAACCACATCCGCGGAGGTAACCGGCGAGCCGTCGGACCATTTCAGCCCTTCGGACAGTTTCCATGTGATCGAGGTCAGATCCTCGGACACGCCGCCATTGGCCACGGTCGGGATCTCGTCAACCAGCGTCGGCACCATGTTGCCGTTCTCGTCATAATGCGCCAGCGGCTCGATAATCATCGAGGAGGCGTCGATATCCTTGGTCCCGCCCGACAGATAGGGGTTCAGAATGGAGGCCGCCTGCCAGTAGATAATATTGGCATGGCCATCGCGTCCGCGCACGTCGGAACTTGCCAGCGCACTCGTCGCCAGCAAGGACGCCCCGGCGGCGGCCATCATAAAGTTCGTAAGTTTCATTTTACTTCTCCTTGGTTGGTAGTCTGTGCAGGTTTCCCCCGCATCTCCGGTTAATCAATAAAATGGCAGGCGGCGAAACGCCCGTTGCCATAGTCTCGCCACTCCGGCTCTTCGGCGCGGCAAATATCCTGCACTTTCGGACAACGTGTGCAGAAATTACAGCCCTGCGGCGGGTTCGACGGGCTGGGCACGTCGCCTTGCAGGATAATTCTTTTCCGGCTGGAGGTCCCCGCCGGATCGGGATGCGGCACCGCCGACAGCAGCGCCTGCGTATAGGGGTGCAACGGCGTGTCATAAAGCTCGTCGCGCGGCGCCAGCTCGACAATCTTGCCCAGATACATCACCGCCACCCGCGTCGCGAGGTGGCGCACCATCGACAGGTCGTGACTGATAAACAGATAGGTCAGGCCGAACCGGTCCTGCAAATCCTCCAGCAGGTTCACCACCTGCGCCTGAATGGACACATCCAGCGCGGCAATCGGCTCGTCACAAACGATGAATTTCGGATTGAGCGCCAGCGCGCGGGCAATCCCGATCCGCTGTCGCTGCCCGCCGGAAAATTCATGCGGATAGCGGTCGGCAAAGCGTCGTGCCAGCCCGACGGCATCCATCAGTTCCGCCACCTTCTCGCGCTTGGCCTTGCGGCCGAGATTCGTATGTTCGTCCAGCGGCTCCGCAATGATCGAGCCGACCGTCATGCGCGGGTTGAGGCTCGCCTGCGGGTCCTGGAAAATCATCTGCATCTCGGGGCGCAGGTTGCGAAGCGTCTTGCCGGAAATATGCCCGATCTCCCTGCCGTCCATCTCGATGGAGCCGCCGGTGATGTCATACAGCCGCAAAATGGCGCGCCCCGCCGTGGACTTGCCGCAACCGCTTTCGCCGACCAGCCCCAGCGTCTCGCCCTCGAAAATATCGAAACTGATGCCGTCCACGGCTTTCACCTCGCCGACACGGCGCTGCAACAGCCCGCGATGGATCGGGAAATGCATGGTCAGCTTGTCAACCCGCACCAGCGGTTTGGCCTCATCCAGCATGGCGCTCTCCGTCGATATGCACATCCCACCAGCAGGCGACATCATGGCCGTTGCCGATATCCACCCGCACGGGATTTTCCCGCCGGCAGCGCTCGAACGCGTATTTGCAGCGCGGCGCGAACTCGCAGCTTTGCGGCGCGCGGGTCATGTTCGGCGGCTGCCCGTCAATGGACAGCAAGCGCTCGTTGCGCGCGCCCTCGACCTTCGGCAGGGTTTCCAGCAGGGCCTGCGTATAGGGATGCTGCGGGTTGCGGAACAATTCCTTCACCGGCGCATGCTCGACGATCTGCCCCGCATACATTACGGCGATCCGGTCGGCGATCTCCGCCACCACGCCAAGGTCATGCGTAATCCAGACAATCGCCATGCCGAGCTTCTGGCGCAATTCCTTCACCAGTTCCAGAATCTGCGCCTGAATGGTCACATCCAGCGCCGTTGTCGGCTCGTCCGCGATCAGCACCTTGGGATCACAGGCCAGCGCGATGGCGATCATCACGCGCTGGCGCATACCGCCGGAAAACTGGTGCGGAAAATCCTTCAGCCGGCTGGCCGCATCGGGAATGCCGACCAGTTCCAGCAATTCCACCGAACGGGCGCGGGCCTGCTTTTTGTTCATCCCCAGATGCACCCGCAGCGGCTCCATCAACTGGAAACCGACGGTAAACACCGGATTGAGCGAGGTCATGGGATCCTGAAAGATAAACCCGATCTGCCCGCCACGCAGCGCGCGCAGCTGTTCGGGCTTCATGGCGCGCACGTCCTGCCCGTCATAAATAATCTCGCCGGTAACGATTTCCGCAGGTGGCGAGGGCAGCAGCCCCATCAGCGACATCATGGTCACGGATTTACCCGAGCCGCTTTCCCCCACAACGCCCAGCAATTCGCCGGGCGCCAGAGAAAAACTGACGCCATTTACCGCATGCACCACACCGTCACGTGTGTTGAACACGGTTTTCAAATCCGCCACGTCGAGAATCGCGGCGCCTGAGTCGAGCATAGAATGCCCCCTGTTGTATTTGCCCTCATTGACTTTCGGGGCGTTTTCCGGACTTATTTGTCCAAATGATTAAAAACAGTTAACACCAAGAAAACCGGTTCGACAATCCTGAATTGACCGCACCTTGCGGAAACTCCTGTTCAGCCACATATAAACCGGACAGCAGGGGAGCCTTGATGCCGACACGTTACACTGCCACAGAAATGCTGGCCAAACTCGTTGCCTTCGACAGCGTGTCGGCCAAATCGAACCTGCCGATCATCGAATTCATTCGCGACTATCTGGCCGGATACGGCATCGAATCGACGCTGGTGCCGGACGAGAGCGGCCAGAAGGCCAACCTCTACGCGCAGATCGGCCCGAATGTGGAAGGCGGCGTTGTCCTTTCCGGCCATACCGATGTCGTGCCGGTCACCGGCCAGAAATGGGACACCGACCCGTTCGTGCTGACCGAAAAGGACGGCAAGCTCTATGGCCGCGGCTCCTGTGACATGAAAGGTTTCCTCGCCACCGGCCTGTCGCTGGTGCCGGAAATGGTCGCCGCAGATCTGAAATACCCGATCCAGTTCGCCTTTTCCTATGACGAGGAGGTCGGCTGCATCGGCGCGCCCTTCATGATCTCCGAAATGGTCGAAAATCTGCCGCGCGCCCGCGCCGTGATCGTCGGCGAGCCCTCGATGATGCAGGTGGTCACCGGCCACAAGGGCGCGAGCGGCTTCACCGTCCATGTCCACGGCTTCGAGATCCACTCCAGCCTGATGCACGAGGGCGTCTCCGCCACCATGACCGCCGCGCGGCTGGTGGAATGGCTGCGCCAGCGCTTCGAGGAGGAAAAAGCCAAAACCCCCGATCCGCTCGACGCGATCTTCGAGCCGCCCTTCACCACCTTCCACGTCGGCATCCTCAAGGGCGGCACCGCGTCGAACATCACCGCCAAGGACGCGTTTTTCACCGTCGATATCCGCTGCCCGCCCTCGCAGAACCCGCAGGAATGGGAAAACCGGTTCACCGAATTCGCGGCCGGGGTAGAGGCCGAAATACAGGCGATCCGCCCCGAGGCCTCCATCCGCGTCATCCCGCGCAGCATCAATCCGCCGCTCAAACCCGAAAGTGACGGTGCGGCAGAGGTATTCGCCCGCCAGATTACCGGTGACAATGCCACACATGTGGTGTCTTATGGCACCGAGGCAGGCCAGTTCCAGCGCGAGGGCTACTCGGTCGTGGTCTGCGGCCCGGGCGACATCGCACAGGCGCACCAGCCGAACGAATTCATCGAGGTCAGCC
>WFTU01000349.1 GCA_015485375.1 Paracoccaceae bacterium
TCCCAGTAGTAATGCGGATGATCGTCAAGGCGCGTGTCGAAGTAGGAGCCGTTGCCGTCCACCGTCACCTCTTTCATCAGCCCCGCCTCGCAAAAGGCGCGCAGGGTGTTGTAGACGGTGGCGAGCGAAACGGAGGCACCGCTTTCGCGCACGGCCTCGAACAGGTTTTCGGCGGTGATGTGGCGATCCCGGCCGTCACCGACCAGCAACTCGGCCAGGGTCAGGCGCTGGCGAGTCGGGCGCAACTCGGCGCTCGAAAGCCAGGTGGCGGCACGTTGTTCAGGTGTGAGTTCTGCAGTGTTCATTCCGGCACCATTTCAAAGATTTGTCACTATATATAGGAAAACACCCCTTGAACGCCAGCCCCCGTGTTGCCGCTATTGCGTGGTGCGTCGTTGCGGTGGTAGGTAAGGGCCAACAGCACTGTTTACCGGAGAGTTCCCCGATATGACCGACCGCCCTACGAGCTTCGATTACGACGACCTGATTTCCTGCGCACAGGGCGAGATGTTCGGCCCCGGCAATGCGCAACTGCCGATGCCTCCGATGCTGATGATGGACCGTATTACCGATATTTCGGCCGATGGCGGCACCAATGGCGAGGGGCATGTCGTCGCCGAACTCGATATCAAGCCGGACCTGTGGTTCTTCCCCTGTCATTTCGTCGGCAACCCGATCATGCCCGGCTGTCTGGGACTCGATGCGCTCTGGCAGTTGACCGGTTTCAATCTGGGCTGGCGCGGGATGCAGGGCAAGGGCATGGCGCTGGGCGTGGGCGAGGTGAAATTCACCGGCATGGTGACGCCGGAAACCAAACTGGTGCGTTACGAGGTCGATTTCACCCGTGTCATCGACCGCCGCCTGAAACTGGGGCGTGCCAACGGCAAGATGTTCGCCGACGGTGTGCATGTTTATACCGTGACCGACATGAAAGTCGGCCTGTCTCAAGAATAAATCCCTATAAAGGAACAGAAAATGCGTCGTGTCGTTATCACCGGTCTCGGGATCGTTTCTTCCATTGGCAACAATGCCGAGGAGGTCACGGCCTCGCTCAAGGCCGGCAAGTCCGGCATCAGTTATGCCGAGAGCTATGCCGAACACGGGTTCCGCAGCCAGATCCACGGCATGCCCGATATCACCCCGAAAGAGTTGATCGACAAACGGGTTTACCGCTTTATGGGCGAGGGCGCGGCCTATGCCTATCTGTCCATGCAGCAAGCGATCGAGGATGCAGGGCTGGAAGAAAGTGACGTTTCGAACGAGCGCACGGGGCTGGTTGTCGGCTCTGGCGGGCCATCCACCAGCCATCTGTTCCAGGCGCACAAGATCGTCATCGAGAAGGGCGCGCCCAAACGCATGGGGCCGTTCATGGTGACGCGGGGCATGTCCTCGACCACGTCGGCCTGTCTGGCGACGCCGTTCAAGATCAAGGGTGTGAACTATTCCATTACCTCGGCCTGTTCGACCTCGGCCCATTGTATCGGCAACGGGGTGGAGCAGATCCAGTTTGGCAAGCAGGATATCGTGTTCGCCGGCGGTGGCGAGGAGCTGGACTGGACGCTGTCCTGTCTGTTCGACGCGATGGGCGCGATGTCGTCCAAATACAACGATTCGCCGGAGACCGCGGCGCGCGCCTTCGATGCGACCCGCGACGGGTTCGTGATTGCCGGCGGCGGCGGGATTGTCGTGCTGGAGGAACTGGAACACGCGCTGGCGCGCGGGGCCAAGATTTACGCCGAGGTGACGGGCTACGGCGCGACCTCGGACGGCTACGACATGGTGGCCCCGTCCGGCGAGGGCGGCGAGCGCTCGATGAAGCTGGCGATCTCGACCATTGGCGAGCGCAAGGTGGATTATATCAACGCGCACGGCACCTCGACTCCTGCGGGCGATGTGACCGAGGTGAAGGCGGTGCGGAACGTGTTCGGGGAGGGCAACACGCCGATCATTTCCTCGACCAAATCCCTGACCGGCCACAGCCTCGGCGCGACGGGTGTGCAGGAGGCGATCTACTCTCTGCTGATGCTCAAGGACGATTTCATCACCGCCTCGGCCAATATCACCGAGCTGGACCCGGAGATCAAACCGGAGGAAATCGCGCTGGAACGTATCGATAACGCCGGTCTGGATACGGTGCTGTCCAACAGCTTCGGCTTTGGCGGCACGAACGCAACGCTGGTGATGAGCAAATACCATGGCTGATCTGATGAAGGGCAAACGCGGCCTTGTGATGGGGGTCGCCAATGAACGCTCCATCGCCTGGGGCATCGCGAAAACCCTTGCGGAAGAAGGGGCGGAACTGGCCTTTACCTATCAGGGCGAGGGTTTTGGCAAACGTCTGCGGCCGCTGGCGGAGAGCGTCGGCTCAAATCTGGTCATTCCGGCGGATGTGCAGGACGAGGCCTCGCTGGACGATACTTTCGAGATATTGAAAAACGAATGGGGCAGCATCGATTTTCTGGTCCATGCGATTGCCTATTCCGACAAGGAAGAACTAGCGGGCGATTTTGTGGACACCAGCCGCGCGAATTTTTTGAACTCGCTGGATATTTCCTGCTACAGCTTTGTCGATGTGACGCGCCGTGCGGTGCCGCTGATGACGGATGGCGGCTCGATCATCACGCTGACCTATATGGGCAGCCAGCGGGTGCAGCCGAATTACAATGTCATGGGTGTGGCCAAGGCGGCGCTGGAATCGGCGGTGCGCTATCTGGCCAATGATCTGGGACCGAAGGGCATCCGTGTGAACGCCGTCAGCCCGGGACCGATGAAAACCCTTGCCGGCGCCGCGATTGGCGGCGCGCGCAAGGTGTATCGGGTGATCGGTGAAAACGCCCCGCTGCGCTCCAACGCGACACCGGAATCGGTGGGCGGGACGGCGGCCTATCTGCTGTCGGACTACGGCGCCTATACCACAGGCGAGATTATCCGTGTGGACGGCGGCTATCATGTGATGGGGCTGTTGCAGCCGGAGAACCTGTAGCCCGCCGCCACGTCGCGGAAATCCTGTGTTTCCAGAGATTGAAACCTGTGCCAGACTGGCAGCAGGAGGATACCCCCATGCCCATTACAACCTGTGTTTTCGATGCCTATGGCACCCTGTTTGATGTTGCAGCCGCCGCGCGGATTGCGGCCGCCGAGCCGGGGCGCGAGGCTTTTGCCGAAAAGTGGCCACAAATCGCGCAGGACTGGCGGTTGAAGCAGTTGCAA
>WFTU01000350.1 GCA_015485375.1 Paracoccaceae bacterium
GGCCGTGTCTGCAATACCAGATCAAACGCTGCTCGGCGCCCTGTGTCGGGCGGATCAGCCGCGAGGATTACGGCACGACAGTGGAGGACGCGATGCGCTTCCTCTCGGGCAAGTCCAGCGGTATTCAGGAGCAACTGGCGAAGGACATGGCCGCGGCCAGCCAGGCGATGGAATACGAGAAGGCCGCCGCGTTGCGCGACCGGATCAGGGCGCTGACCGAGGTGCAGTCCTCGCAAGGCATCAACCCGCAAGGCGTGACCGAGGCCGATATCATCGCGCTCTATCAGGATGGCGGGCAGGCTTGCGTTCAGGTGTTTTTCATCCGCGCCAACCAGAACTGGGGCAACCGCGCCTACTATCCGCGCATCGCGGCAGAGATCGAGCCGGCGGAAATTCTGGAGGCCTTTATCGGGCAGTTCTATTCCAACAAGACGCCGCCGAAGACGGTGCTGATGAGCCACGAGGTCGAAAATCCCGACCTGCTGGAGGATGCGCTGATCCAGAAGCGGGGCAGCGGTGTGCATCTGCTGGTGCCGCAGCGGGGCGAGAAACGGCATCTGGTGGAGGCGGCGGAGCGCAATGCGCGCGAGGCGCTGGCGCGCAAGATGTCGGAGACCGCAACGCAGGCGCGGCTGTTGCAGGGGCTGGCCGAGGCCTTCGGGCTGGACCGCCCGCCGCAGCGGATCGAGATTTACGACAACTCGCATATCTCCGGCACCAATGCGGTCGGGGCGATGGTGGTGGCGGGACCGGAGGGCTGGATGAAATCGGCCTATCGCAAGTTCAACATCAAGGGCGACAACATCACGCCCGGCGATGATTTCGGCATGATGCGCGAGGTTCTGGACCGCCGGTTCCGCCGTCTGATGAAGGAGGATCCCGAGCGCAAGGGCGAGAACTGGCCCGACCTGTTGCTGATCGACGGCGGCGCGGGGCAGGTCTCGGCCACCATGCAGGCTCTGGCGGATATCGGGGTCGAGGGGGTCGAGGTGATCGGGGTGGCCAAGGGCGAACACCGCGATCGTGGCGAAGAGGAATTCCACCGCCCCGGCAAGCCGCCCATGGCGCTGCCCTATCGCGATCCGGTGCTGTATTTCATCCAGCGGATGCGCGACGAGGCGCACCGGTTTGCCATTGGTACCCACCGTGCGAAACGGGCGAAAGCGGTCGGGGCAACGCCGCTGGACGAGGTGCCGGGCGTCGGGGCCGCGCGCAAGCGGGCCTTGCTGGCACATTTCGGTTCGGCCAAGGCGGCAACGCGGGCCGGACTGGCCGATCTGAAGGCGGTGGAGGGGATTTCCGATGCGATGGCGGAAACCATATATGGCTACTTTCACAGCGGGGAATAAGCCGCTAGAGTGCTTGAAAAACAGGAACAGGGGACGCCCATGCGCTGGAATATTCCGAATATACTTACTGTCTTGCGATTGCTGGCCGCGCCGGCGATTCCGTTGATCTATGTGGTATTTGTCAGCCCGCTGGCCGACTGGATCGCGCTGGTCGTGTTTATTGCCGCCTCGCTGACCGACTATCTGGACGGGTATCTTGCGCGCAAATGGAATCAGGTTTCGAAATTCGGGCGGATGCTGGACCCGATTGCCGACAAGGCCATGGTGGCGCTGGCGCTGGTGGTGCTTGTCGCGCTGTCCTCCAGCAATCTGCTGATTGTTACGCCGTGGCAGGATTTCATCATCCTGTTGTCGGTCGCCGTAATCCTGTTTCGCGAGATTTTCGTGTCTGGCCTGCGCGAGTTTCTGGGGGCGGATGCCTCAAACCTGCAGGTAACCAGACTGGCGAAATGGAAAACCGCGGTGCAGATGGTGGCGATCTCGGCGCTTATTCTGGGGCATATGCTGCAGTTTTACGTTGCCGCGAATATGTTCGGTATGGAGGCGGCCTATGCGTGGGCTGTGGTTGACGGCACGCAGCCGGACGAGGGCAATCTGCGCCAGCTGTATCTGGGGTTCCAATATGCGACCTATGCGGGGCTGGGGTTGCTGGTTGCGGCGGCACTGCTGACGGCAATCACCGGTTTCGACTACTTCCGCAAGTCGCTGGGCTATCTGAAGGAGGAAAGCTGATGCAGGTTCTCTATTTTGCATGGGTGCGTGAGCGTATCGGAATCCCGCGCGAGGATGTGGA
>WFTU01000351.1 GCA_015485375.1 Paracoccaceae bacterium
GCGAGTTCGAGGAGCGTCTGAAAGCGGTGCTGAACGAAGTGACCGCCGCCAACGGCGAGATCATCCTGTTTATCGACGAGATGCACACGCTGGTCGGGGCCGGTAAATCGGACGGGGCTATGGATGCCTCCAACCTGCTGTAACCGGCGCTTGCCCGCGGGGAGCTGCACTGTATCGGTGCCACCACGCTGGACGAATACCGCAAGTATGTGGAAAAGGATCCCGCCCTTGCCCGTCGTTTCCAGCCGGTGATCGTGGACGAGCCTTCGGTAGCCGACACCATTTCCATCCTGCGCGGCATCAAGGACAAATACGAGCTGCACCACGGGGTGCGGATCTCGGACCGTGCGCTGGTGGCCGCGGCGACCCTTTCGGATCGCTACATCACCAACCGTTTCCTGCCGGACAAGGCCATCGACCTGATGGACGAGGCCGCCAGCCGTCTGCGCATGGAAGTGGACAGCAAGCCCGAGGAACTGGACGCCCTTGACCGCGAGATCATGCAGAAGCAGATCGAGGCCGAAGCTCTGAAACAGGAAAAAGACGAGGCCTCGAAGGATCGTCTGGAAAAGCTGGAAAAGGAACTGGCCGAGTTGCAGGACCGCTCGATCGAGTTGACCGCGCGCTGGCAGGCCGAGCGTGACAAGCTCGCAGGGGCGCGCGATATCAAGGAGCAGCTCGACCATGCCCGCGCCGAACTGGATCAGGCCAAACGCGAGGGTGATCTGGCCAAGGCCGGCGAGCTTTCCTATGGCGTTATTCCGAAGCTGGAAAAACAGCTGGCCGAGGCCGAAGCCGCCGAAGCACAGGGCGAGGCGATCGTCGAGGAGGCCGTGACCCCCGAGGCCGTGGCCGCCGTTGTCGAACGCTGGACCGGGATTCCGGTGGACAAGATGCTGGAAGGCGAGCGCGAGAAACTGCTAAAAATGGAAGAGGAACTCGGCAAACGGGTGATCGGCCAGACACAGGCGGTTCAGGCGGTCTCCAACGCGGTGCGCCGTGCGCGGGCCGGTCTGAACGACCCCAACCGACCGCTGGGCAGCTTCCTGTTCCTCGGGCCGACCGGCGTGGGTAAAACCGAGCTGACCAAGGCATTGGCCGAATACCTGTTCGACGATGACACCGCCATGACCCGTGTGGACATGTCGGAGTTCATGGAAAAACACTCGGTCGCCCGCCTGATCGGTGCGCCTCCGGGCTATGTCGGCTATGACGAGGGTGGCGTGCTGACCGAAGCGGTCCGACGCAAGCCCTATCAGGTGATCCTGTTCGACGAGGTCGAAAAGGCCCACCCCGACGTGTTCAACGTGTTGTTGCAGGTGCTTGACGACGGCCGTCTGACGGACGGGCAGGGGAATGTGGTGGACTTCAAGAACACCCTGATCATCCTGACCTCGAACCTCGGTTCGCAGGCACTCAGCACCTTGCCCGACGACGCGGATGCGGCAGAGGCCAAGGAGCAGGTGATGGAAGCCGTGCGCGCACACTTCCGCCCCGAGTTCCTGAACCGTCTGGACGAGATTGTCATCTTCGACCGTCTCAGCCGCGACAACATGGACGGCATCGTCGATATCCAGCTGTCGATTCTGGAAAAACGTCTGGCTCCGCGCAAAATCACGCTGGAACTGGACGATACCGCCCGCCAGTGGCTCGCCGATGCCGGATACGATCCGGTCTATGGCGCGCGCCCGCTGAAACGGGTGATCCAGAACAATCTGCAGAACCCGCTTGCGGAGCTTTTGCTGAGCGGCGAGGTGCTGGACGGCGCGACCATCAAAGTCTCGGCTGACGAGCATGGTCTGGTAATCACACCGTCCTAAGAGCCGGTTTTTGACACAACCCTCGCCCGTTCGCACGGGAGAGGGTTTTTTCTTGGCTTGCGCGCCGTTGTGGCTATGCTGCCCCGAAAAAAGGGGAGACAGACATGACAAGAAAAATCGACGCGCTTCTGGCCGAATATGGCGAGAGCCACCAGAACCCGACCAACAAGAAGGTGCACTGGATCTGTGTGCCGGTCATTTTCTGGACCATTGCCGCGCTGCTCTGGTCCATTCCGGTGCCGGCAGTGTTTACTGCCGTGCCCTACCTTAACTGGCTGACAATCATCCTCGGCCTTTGCGTCATTTACTATATCGTCATGTCGCCAAGGCTGGCGGTGGGCATTGTGCTTTATTGCCTGCTCTGCGTCTGGCTGATCGTGCTCTATCAGGCCAGCTTTGCCCTGCCACTCTGGAAATTCGCTGTCGCGCTGTTCGTGCTGGCATGGATCGGGCAGTTCTGGGGTCATAAGGTCGAGGGCAAGAAACCCTCTTTCTTCAAGGATGTGCAGTTTCTGCTGATCGGCCCGGCGTGGCTGCTGAGCTTTATCTATAAACGTCTGGGAATTGCCTATTGAAGTGGATCATCAGGATATTGTTTTTCCTGACATTCCGACTGGCCATCATGTTCTGGCCAGTCGTCTTGATCGTCATGTTCTACTTCTGGGCGCGCGGCTAGTCGTCCAGCGCATCCGCAATGATCGCGTCCAGCA
>WFTU01000352.1 GCA_015485375.1 Paracoccaceae bacterium
ATCTACCGCCGCATCGGCTGGTCGCCCGAAATCATCGGCAGCGCAGGCAAGGGACGCGAGGAAATCTCCGTCGGGCTCTGGGAATACACCGAAACGAAAAAACGCGAGCTGTGCGAAAAATTCGCCATTCCGCCCGCCGAGGTCGAAGGCTGGTTCGACGCCTCCTTCCCCGACACACCGGACGAGGCCTGCGTCGCCGCCTGAACGCTGGCCCTCGCCCCGATCTCCGGTTACAACAGGAAAAAACCGGACGGGGCGAGATGCAGTTTTCAGAAGATCAGGCAGAGGCGTATGACGCCATTTCAGAGGTTCTGAAGCTCTCCGGCGTCGACCTCGACAACGCCACGCTCACACCGCAGTCGGACGGAAAACTGCACGTTCTGGCCGTTCTCGGCAAAGCCGGTTCGGGCAAAACCATGTTGCTGTCGAAACTGGTCGCCGCACTGGACGAGGCCGGCGTCGAAACCGTCTCTGCCGACTATGAATCCCGCAAACGCAAGGACAAACGCACCCTCGCGGTGCTGGCCCCGACCAATAAGGCCGCCAGCGTCCTGCGAAACCACGGCGTCCCCGCCACCACGATCCATCGCATTCTCTACACCCCCGTCTACGACCCCGAATACGAAAAGATCGCCGAATGGCTGGCAGGCGAGGGCGAAAAGCCCGAGATCGAGGGCCTGACCGATGTCGCCCTCGACCGCGCTTTTGCCTTCTACAAGACCCACAAATCCATCCCCGGTGCGCTGGCTGCCGCCGGTCTGCGCGGCTCCGATTTCATTACCGGCTGGTCACGGCGCGACGACCCGCTCGACATCGGCTTCATCGACGAAAGCTCGATGCTGGACGACAAGCAACTGGACGATCTGAAGGAAATTTTCTCCACCCTCGTGTTGTTCGGCGACCCCGCACAGCTCGCCCCCGTCGGGCAGTCCGGCAACATGAGTTTCGATAAACTGCCGGAAAACCAGAAGCTCACCCTGCACCGCATCCACCGGCAGGAACAGGGCAACCCGATCCTCGACATCGCCCACGCGCTCGGCGATCCCGCCCTGACCTTCGAGCGTTTCGAGAAAATGATCGAGGAGGCCGCCGCCAAGGACGATCGCGTCACCGTCAGCCCGCGCGTCGACGCCGCCATGATGGCCCGCTCGCCGGTGCTGGTCTGGCGCAACGCCACCCGCATCCGCCTGATCCACGCCTTCCGCAGCGCCTATGACGCCCCCGAGGATTCGCTGCTATCAGGCGAGCCACTCATCTGCGACGGCATCGAACTGCCACTCAAACACCGCAAGAAACGCATCGATCTGGAGGCCCGCGGCCTCATCAAGGGCGCGCAGGTAATCTACCTCGAACCGGGCCGCAAACCGGGCTTTTCGCGCCTGCATGTGGTCGGCGCCGAAGACCCCCGCGTCAACGCCGCCACCATCATCCAGATCGAGGCCCCCGACCGCGAGGAACCCTTCATCGCCTCCGCCGCGCGCATGGGCGCCACCTTCCTGCACGGCGCCGCGGTAACAATCCACAAAGCACAGGGCAGCCAATGGCCGGAGGTTCAGGTATTCGCGCCGGATATCTATGCCGCCTATCGCTCGGGCCGTTCCGAGGCAGGCATCCCCGTCTGGAAACGGCTCGCCTATGTTGCCATCACCCGCGCCGAAACACGGCTGCACTGGGTCACGCGCTACATGCTGGCGCGCCCGACGGAGCCTTTGGGAATTGCGGATCTGGTAGCACCGACCCCGCCACTGGAAATGACAGGATCGGCGGAATAGAAACTAGCGTTTCAGCAGACGGAATACGGTCGAGGCCGTCCAGCCCGCAACCAGCGCCACCAGCAGCGACAACAGGCCGTAGATCAGCGGCTTGTCATGCGCCAGATTATAAATCCAGGCCTCCAGACCGGCCTTGCGCACGGTAATCTCGTCTTTCGAGGAGGCCACAACCTTGCCATCGCGCACCAGATAGATGCTCGCAACATAGTCCCCTTCGACCAGATTGGAGGGCAGATCGACCTCTGTGGTGAACAGTGTTTCTTCAGTCAGCTTCACACCGGACTCGGCGGTCCCGAAGGTCCCCTCGTCCTGACGGATGCGCACGACGGCCTCGGCATATTCTTCTCCAACGTCCGGGGCCTGCACGGCAAAATCGAGACCGATATTGTACTTCGCCCGCTCCTCGTCCGACAGGATCTCACGCACGGGGCGCGTCCCTGCAAGGCTATAGAACGTCGGAGCGCGATCGACCTCGACGGCCTCCGCATTCACCCAGATGCCGTATTTGTATTCTTTCTTGCGCACCAGAACCGGACCGGCGGGGCCGGAAACCTCGATGATGACATCAAGCGGCGCGGCGTTCACGTCCGGCATGATGTTGGATTTCACCGCACCGAAAATAAAGATTTGCGAGCCGTCAAAGTTGGCCGTAATCGAAACCCGGTTCTGGCTCAGGTCCGAAACGATAGATTGCGAAAGCGCCGCAGTAGCAGAAAATGCCAGCGAAACCAGAAGTAAAAGGATACGCACGATTATTCGCCCCCTGCGCCGATGGAAAACAGCTCGGACGGCTCGATGAGCAGACCCAGCGCCAGTTTGATACACATTGCAAGCACCATGATAGCCAGAAGGATACGCAATTGCTCGGCCTTCAGGTTAACCCCGATCCGTGCGCCGACCTGCGCGCCAATAACACCGCCGGTCAGCAGGATCAACGCCAGCATGGCATCAACCGTAAAGTTCTGCGTTGCGTGCTCCAGCGTGGTAAACGCCGTCACGAAGATAATCTGGAACAGCGATGTCCCGACAACCACTTTCGTCGGCATACCCAGAATATAGATCATCGCCGGAACCATGATGAACCCGCCGCCGACACCCATGATCGCGGCCAGAATACCCACCAGAATACCCACCACAAACGGCGGGATCGCACTGATATACAGGTTCGACGTCCGGAACCGCATTTTGAACGGCAGCCCGTGAATCCAGTTGTGACGCTTGCCGCGCTTCGGCGGCGCGTTCCGTTTGGAGCGGCGGATCGCATTCAGGCTCTCCACAAACATCATGCTGCCGACCAGGCCGAGGAAAATCACATAACTCAGGGTAATCAGCAGATCGACCTGTCCCATTTCCTTGAGCAGTTTAAAGACATAAACACCGAGCTTCGCCCCGACGAGACCGCCGAGCAACAGGACGATGCCCATCTTGATATCCACGGTCTTCCGCTTGAAGTGCGCCAGCACACCGGAAAAGGACGAGGCCACGATCTGGTTCGCCTCGGTCGCAACGGCCACGGCCGGCGGGATACCGATAAACATCAGCATCGGGGTCATAAGGAAGCCGCCGCCGACGCCGAACATGCCGGACAGAACACCAACGAGGCCACCAAGGCCCAGCAACAGAAAAATGTTTACCGAAACCTCGGCAATAGGAAGATAAACTTGCATGATTCACCCAACATAAAAAGGTTGTGATGTTCTTACATTAGAAAATATGGATATTCATTATCTCCACCTGCGACAAATCGGAACAATATGCAAGTATAATGACCCTAATTCCGGCTTTTCAGCGCCCGGTCAGGAAATGGAGAACAATTCGTTCGGTGACAGCATCAATCCCAGCGCCAGTTTGAAACACATTGCCAGCACCATCAGCGCCAACAGGATTCGCAACTGTTCGGCCTTCAGGCGTAACCCGATCTTGGTCCCGATCTGCGCGCCAATAACACCACTGATAATCAGCGTCAGCGCCAGCAGCGCATCAACCGTGTAGTTTTCGGTGGCGTGCATCAGCGTGGTAAAGGCCGCGACAAAAATGATCTGGAACAGCGAGGTGCCGACCACAACCTTCGTCGGCATGCCCAGAATATAGATCATCGCCGGAACCATGATGAAGCCGCCACCAACGCCCATGATTGCGGACAACACCCCCACCAGAAACCCTACCAGAACCGGCGGGATCACACTGATGTAGAGCTTCGAGGTCCGGAACCGTGTTTTGAACGGCAGCCCCTGAATCCAGGAATGGTGCCGCGTTTTCCGGCGCACGGTGTTGCTGCGGGTTTTCAGGATTGCAGACAGGCTCTCGATAAACATCAGGCCGCCGATCAGGCCAAGGAAAACCACATAAGTCAGCGTCACGAACAGCTCGACCTGCCCGATCTCCTTGAGGAAACTGAAAACCTGCACCCCGACCAGCGACCCGACCAGACCGCCCGCCAGCAGGATTAGCCCCATCTTCAGATCAACCGTTCCCCGTTTGAAATGCGCCAACACACCGGAAAAGGACGAGGCCACAATCTGGTTCGATCCTGTCGCGACCGCAACGGCTGGCGGGATGCCGACGAAAAACAGCAACGGCGTCAGGATAAATCCGCCGCCGACACCGAACATGCCGGACAGAATCCCGACAGCACCGCCGAGCCCCAGCAACAGGAAAAGATTCACCGAAACTTCGGCAATTGGAAAATATACGTTCATGGGATCACCTGAAAATGGGTGTAGCGGCGCTATACGCCTCCGTTTTCGCAAATGAAAGAGGAAATCCCTGCGACAAATCCACCGGCCCCGCAAAGGGCCGGTGTCGGATCAGCGTTCCTTGACGTATGGCTCGCCGCCCGCTTTCGGCGGAATGGCCTTGCCGACAAATCCGGCGAGGATCACCACGGTCAGGATATAGGGCAGCGCCTGCATGAACTGCACCGGAATGACAAAGGCCCCGATATCGACACTCTGGTATTTGTTGCCGATCGCCTCGAGGAAGCCGAACAGCAGCGCCGCGAACAGCACCCCGCGCGGTTGCCATTTGGCAAAGATCAGCGCCGCCAGCGCAATAAAGCCCTTGCCCGCGCTCATATCT
This sequence comes from Paracoccaceae bacterium, assembly GCA_015485375.1. Classification (GTDB taxonomy): domain Bacteria; phylum Pseudomonadota; class Alphaproteobacteria; order Rhodobacterales; family Rhodobacteraceae; genus NORP23. The sequence continues at coordinate 4,851 of WFTU01000352.1, forward strand.
TTCACGAAACCGGCCGCCGAGGTGCCAAGGCTCAGATACGCCCCCGCAAAGCCGCACAGCACACCGGCAATGATAACCGCGGCATAGCGCTGTTTCACCACCGAGATACCGGCCGTATCAACCGCCCCCGGGTTCTCGCCCACCGCGCGCAAACGCAGGCCGAAACGGGTACGGAACAGGATCCACCATGTCAGCGGCACCGACAGAATGGCGATATACACCAGAATATTGTGGCCGGAGATCAAATCGGCATAGATCGGCCCCAGAACCGGCACACCGCTTACAGCATCGGCAAACGGCAAGGTGATCGATTCAAACCGCTGCGCACCGCGCAGGCTTGGCGTCTGCCCTCCGGCGCGGAACCACTCCTGCCCGATCAACACAGTCGTTCCGGCGGCAAAGAAGTTTACCGCCACGCCTGAAATCAGCTGGTTCCCCCGCAAGGTGATCGAGGCAAAGCCGTGGATCAGCGACAGCAATACCGAGGCAATGATAGCCGTGAACAGACCGAACCACGCCATACCATAGGTCCAGCCCCAGCCCCCCTCTGACACCGGCATACCGGCCACGGCGGAAAACGCCCCTGCCGTAAACGCCGCAATCAGCATCTTGCCTTCCAGCCCGATATCGAAAATCCCCGAGCGCTCCGAATAGAGCCCTGCCAGCGCCGCCAGCAATAGCGGCGTCGCCAGACGCACTGCAGAGTCCATGAGTTGCAGAAGTTCCATCATGCGCCCCCTTTGTTGAACCGGAGGAACAGTTTCTCCACCGGCATACGCACGATGTTCTCCAGCGAGCCGGTAAACATGATAACCAGCGCCTGAATGACCACGATCATTTCGCGCGGGATACCCATGGCAAAGGACAGCTCACCCCCGCCCTGATACAGAATCCCGAACAGGAACGCCGCCAGCAGCACCCCGACAGGATGCGAGCGCCCCATCAACGCCACAGCGATACCAACGAATCCGGCGCCCTGTACCGAATCCAGCACCAACCGCTCCGCTTCGCCCATCACGGTATTGATGGCCATCAATCCGGCCAGCGCGCCGGAAATCAGCATGGCAATCATGGTGATCTTGAGTGGCGATATTCCGGCATAGACCGCAGCTTTCTCCGAATGGCCAAAGGCCCGTATTTCATAGCCGATGCGCGTTTTCCAGATCAGAACATAGACAAACACCAGTGCCGCCAATGCAATAAAAATACTGACATTCGCGGGGGCATTCTTGTCAAACGGAATCCCGAAAACCGCAAATACTTCGTATAATGTCGGCAAAGCCGCCCCTTCCGGGAAACCCGCCGTTTCCGGCACCATCCCCGGCGCCTGCATCGGCCCGACCAGAAGATAGTTGATCAACGCCGAGCCGATCAGGTTGAACATGATGGTCGTAATCACAATATGGCTACCGCGTCGGGCCTGCAGATAGGCCGGAATCGCCGCCCATGCCGCCCCGAAAATCGCGGCGCCGATAGAGGCCGCAATCAGGGCTATAACCCAGTTCGGCCAGTTGAACGACAGCATGACCACCGCCACACCAACGCCGCCAAGGCCTGCCTGACCTTCACCGCCGATATTGAACAACCGGGCATGAAACGCCACCGCAACCGCCAGTCCGGTAAAGATAAAGTTGGTCGTGTAATACAGCGTATAACCGATACCGTATTTGCCAAAAGCTCCCTGCACCATGACCTTCACGGCCTCGATCGGATCGCGGCCGATGAACAGCACCACCAGACCGGAAACAAACAGTGCCAGAAACAGACTGAGGATCGGAATCAGCAACACATCCGCCCATTTGGGAAGTCCCTTGTTCATGACGCCACCTCCGGATTCATACCGGCCATCAGCATGCCAAGCTCCTGTTCATTTGTATTTTCGGGTGTGCGCTCGCCCTGAATTACCCCGTCAAACATCACGATAATCCGGTCGGAGAGCGCCAGAATTTCCTCCAGTTCTACCGAGACCAGCAATACCGCCTTGCCCGCATCGCGCAACGCAATGATCTGCTTGTGGATAAACTCGATCGCCCCGATATCCACTCCGCGCGTCGGCTGGCCGACCAGCAACACATCGGGGTTGTTCTCGATCTCGCGGGCAATCACGATTTTCTGCTGGTTGCCGCCGGAATAGCTCGACGCCGGCAAATACGGGCTGGTCGGGCGAATATCGAACTTCTCGATTTTTTCCTTCGCATCTGCCAGCATCGCCTTCTGGTTCGCCAGGCCCATCGGTCCGCTGAACTCGGGCTTGTTGTGGTAGCCGAACGCGGTATTTTCCCATGTCTGGAACGGCATCACCAGCCCGCGCTGGTGGCGGTCCTCCGGCACATGGCCGATGCCGCGCTCACGCCGCATGGCGGCACTTGCCTTTTTGCTCAGGTCAATCGACTCGCCCTTGACCAGCACTTCACCGCTTCTGGCCGGGCTGATCCCGCCGAGAATTTCCAGCAGGTCCGACTGCCCGTTTCCGGCCACACCGGCAACCCCGAGGATCTCTCCGGCGCGCAGGCTGAAGGAAATATCCTTCAGCTTCTCGACCCCCTGAAAATCGGTAGCCGAGAGGTTCTTCACCTCCAGAAACACCTCGCCCGGATTTGGCTCGCCCTTCTCGACCTCCAGCAACACATGCCGGCCGACCATCAGGTCCGCCAGCTGGCTGGGCGAGGTCTCGGATGTCGGCACCGTGGCCGTCATCTGCCCGCGCCGCATCACGCTGACCGTATCGGTCACGGCCATGATCTCGCGCAGTTTATGGGTAATCAGAACGATGGTCTTGCCCTGCGCCTTCAGGTTTTCCAGAATACGGAACAGGTGGTCGGCCTCGGCAGGGGTCAGCACCCCTGTCGGCTCGTCCAGAATAAGGATATCCGCCTCGCGATACAGCGCCTTGAGGATCTCTACCCGTTGCTGGAACCCGACGGACAAATCGCCGACGATCGCGTCGGGGTCAACATCGAGTTCGTATTCGCTGGCCAGCTGCGTCAGAACCTTGCGCGCCTTGGCAAGCGAGGGACGCAACAGCGGGCCGTCCTCGGCCCCCATGATAACATTTTCCAGCACCGTGAACGGCTCGACCAGCATAAAATGCTGATGCACCATACCGATACCGGCGGCGATCGCGGCGTGGCTGTCATTGATTTCGGTCTTTACACCGTTGATCTTTATCTCGCCCGCATCGGCCTTGTAAAATCCGTAAAGGATCGACATCAGGGTGGATTTCCCCGCGCCGTTTTCCCCGACAATCCCGTGGATCGCGCCCTTGGCGACCGTCATGGAAATGTCCTTGTTGGCCTGTACAGGGCCAAAGCTCTTGCTCACGCCGATCAGTTCGATGGCGGGGGCAACAGGGGCGGCCGAATCCGACCGCCCCTGGGTTTGTGTTTCAACAGTCATGCCGGACCTTAGTCTACCGGGCAAGCGCTGTCGGACATGTAGTCGTGAACAACGATTTTACCGGAAATGATGTCAGCGGTCGCAGCTTCGACAGCGGCTTTCATTTCGTCGGTGATCAGCGAAGCGTTGTTTTCGTCCAGCGCCCAGCCAACACCACCTTCGGCCAGACCCAGAACCTGGATGCCCGGAGTGAATTCACCGTTGTTTACATCGTTGAATGCGTCGTAAACGGCCACATCAACGCGTTTCAGCATCGAGGTCAGAACCGAACCCGGCTGCATGTAGTTCTGGTTGGAGTCAACACCGATACCCAGAACACCTGCGTCGGCAGCTGCCTGCAGAACACCACGACCGGTGCCGCCGGCTGCGTGATAGATCACGTCCGCGCCCTGCTCGATCTGTGCTTTGGTCAGCTCGCCACCTTTAACCGGATCGTTCCATGCCGCGCCGGTGGTGCCGGTCATGTTCTGGAATACAACCGCATCGGGGTTAACCGATTTCACGCCCTGCACATAGCCACAGGCGAATTTGCGGATCAGCGGGATATCCATGCCACCCACGAAGCCGACCTTGCCGGTTTTGGAGGCCATAGCCGCCAGAATACCGACCAGATAGGAACCTTCATGCTCGTTGAACACAACCGAACGCACGTTCGGCTGATCGACAACCATATCGACGATGACAAAATTGGTGTCCGGGAATTCCGGTGCAACCGTATCCAGCGCTGTCGCGAAGGAGAAACCGGTCATCACAACCGGATTGTTGCCCTGCTGTGCGAAACGGCGCAGCGCCTGTTCGCGCTGGGCTTCGGACTGCAGTTCGAATTCACGGAAGGCAATGCCGGTTTCCTCGGTGAAGCGCTCCGCACCCGCATTTGCGGCTTCGTTGAAGGATTTGTCGAACTTGCCGCCGAGGTCGAAGATAATCGCCGGAGTGGCCTGCGCCATTGCCGTCGACGCCATGCCGACAAACGCGGCCGCACCGATAAGCGTTTTGATGAGTTTCATTAGGTTCTCCCTTTTGGTCATCACTTGGAAAAGGCCAACCCGTTCAGAAATCGCAAAACAAATTTCTCCGGTTTAGCCAAAATTCAATCATGGTAGTAAAGAGGGGTCGGGCCTTAGGGTCAACGACTATTTTACCAAAAGTTCAGCTTTCCCCTTGGTAAGGTCGCGCTTCATGACCAGCGCGGTAACTCTGTTCCCGTTACGGTCGCGATAATAGCCTTTTCTTGCGCCGACGCGGGCATATCCCAGCGATTGATAGAGCGCGATCGCCCCCGAATTCTGCTCCGAAACTTCCAGAAAAACACTGCTGATTCCCGATTCTTTCGCGTTTTCATGCGTCTTGGCCAACAGATTTCGGGCAATACCCTGTCGCCGTTGCGCCGGATGCACCGCAATGGTCAGGATTTCCGCCTCGTCGCCCAGCTTCTGTGTCAGGACAAACCCGCCATCGACAGCCAGCAGATCCACATTCGGAGATTCCAGCAGCGCGCGAAACTCCTGCGCCGACCAGGGGCGCGGCGCAAAATCAAAGCAAAGCGCATGCAGCGCCGCCAGCGCCCCGGGGCTCACGGCAGGATCACCGGTGGCGGATCGGACGGTAAAGCCGCATCGGCAGGGCGCAGATACACCGGCGCGGGTTTCACCCCGTCCAGTGGCCGCATTGCAAGCGTCGCGACAGCAACCGGATCGACCGTCTGCGCCTCCGGCACCCCGTCGGCAATTTCCCTCTCGGGGACGCCAATCGCCAAGCCATCGCGAAAATCCTGTCGGTAAACCTGCCCGCGCCGCGCATCCAGCACGACCGAGGTATTTCCTTCGGACCCGAAGGCCAGCGCCTCGAAGGCCGAAATGCCCACCGCCGGAATATCGAGCGAGAGCGCCAGCCCCCGCGCGGCCGAAACCGAGATCCGCACACCGGTAAAATTCCCCGGCCCCGTGCAAACCGCGATCCGGTCGAGATCAGCCCAGCGCTTCCCGCCCTCGACAAGTACTTCCTCCAGCAAGGGGAACAAGCGTTCGGCCTGCCCTTTTGTCATTGCCTCGGACTTTTCCGCCAGAACCATATCGCCATAAACCAAAGCGGCCGCGCATTGCGCGGCCGAGGTGTCAAACGCCAGAATCAGCAGGTCGTCATGCGGCAACGGCACGAACCTCCAGAACTTCGGGGATGTAGTGCTTCAACAGGTTCTCGATCCCGCTTTTCAGCGTCATGGTCGAGGACGGGCAGCCCGCACAGGCACCCTGCATATGCAGATAGACAACGCCACGCTCGAACCCGTGGAAGGTGATGTCACCACCATCCTGCGCCACAGCAGGTCGCACGCGGGTGTCCAGCAACTCCTTGATCTGCTTGACCAGCTCCGCGTCCGG
>WFTU01000353.1 GCA_015485375.1 Paracoccaceae bacterium
ATCCGGCGCAATATCGAGACCCTGCGGGTGGGCAAAGAGGCCAAACTCTATCGTCGCAACGCCACGAAACCCGGTGAAAACCGCGAGGCACCCTTCGACCTGATTTTCCTCGACCCGCCCTATGGCAAGGGTCTGGGCGAAAAGGCCCTCACTGCTGCCGTGGCAGGCAACTGGCTGGCCAATGGCGCGCTGGTGGTCTGGGAAGAAAGCGCCCCGATCCTGCCGCCCGCCGGTTTCATCCTGCAGGATTCCCGCAAGTACGGCGGCACAACCATCAGCCTCCTGACCTACGAGCCGACATGACCGACTACACCACCCTGCGCAAAACCATTGCCGCTCTTGTGGAAAACGAAACCGTCGAGATCGCCAAAATGGCCACCCTCGCCTGCGAGCTTTACCACGCGGACGACCGTTTCGACTGGGTCGGCTTCTACCGTGTCACCGAACCGGAGCTGCTGAAAATCGGTCCCTATCAGGGCGGCCACGGCTGCCTGACCATCCCGTTTTCCCGCGGTGTCTGCGGCGCGGCGGCCCGCACCGGAGAAACGCAACTGGTGGCGGATGTGGACACCTTCCCCGACCACATCGCCTGCGCCAGCACCACCCGATCCGAAATCGTCCTGCCGGTGTTTGCAAACGGCAAGCTGATCGCCGTGCTGGACATCGACAGCAACCAACCGGATGCTTTCAACGAGGCTGACGCCGCCGCGCTGGCCGAAATCCTTGCGGAGACCTTCGACACAGCCTAACATCGGCCAAAAGGGGAAAATCATGAAACGCGCGCGTCTGTTATGGATACCCGCCCTGCTGATCCTCGCGGGCTGTTTCAGCCCCGAAAACCAGTATGGCCGCGTCTGGGAGAGCGCCAGGCGCACCCAGACCGTGCTGGACGTCACCGTCCCCCCCAACGCGCCATCACAAAGCAATATCTACTTCCGCGTGACCGGACCTGACGAAAAAGAGCACCTCGGCATCGACCTCATTGGCGCGCGCGGCACACCGGTTATCGCCCCCGCCAGCGGGCGGGTGATACAGGCCTACACCGACCCGTTTTACGGCAATCAGGTGGTCATCGATCAGGGCAGGGACGCCAACGGAAACCGCATCAAGACCCATTTCAAACACATGGATTCACAAACCGTCGCTGTCGGGGACAGCGTAGCACGCGGACAGCAGATCGGCACGCTCGGCAATACGGGCGCGCTCTCCGGCGGGCTGATACACCTGCACTACGAGGTGCTGCAGGAAATGCGCTATGGCCGCTTCGATCAGGTCGATCCCAACCTGTTCTGGGTCGATGGTCCGGGCAAGGTCACCTGCTACGATCCGGGCCGCGACTGGCCCGAAGGCCCCTTCATCGCCACCTATCCCGTCGTTTGCCGTTGAAACTGTTTCACAAAACTTTCACTTGATCGTCCGGTCAAAACCATGCCATTTTCGCCCATGACGAATTTGAAAACATGGGCCGAAGTCGCCCCCCGCCTCATTGATGTTGCCTCCGCCCGCGCGCCCGCCGATATGGTTATCCGGCAGGGCAAATGGGTGAACGTCCATTCCCGCGAAGTTATTGAAAACACGGATATTGCCATCGCAGACGGCCGTTTTGCCTATTGCGGCCCCGACGCCTCTGCCATGATCGGCCCCGATACCGAAGTGATCGAGGCGAACGGCCGCTACATCCTCCCCGGCCTGTGCGATGCGCATATGCATATCGAGAGCGGCATGCTCACCGTCACGCAATTCGCCCGCGCGGTAATGCCCCACGGCACCACCTCGATGTTCGTAGACCCGCATGAAATCGCCAATGTCATGGGTCTGGAAGGCGTGCGCCTGATGCACGACGAGGCCCTGCAACAGCGCGTCAACGTATTCGTGCAAATGCCCAGCTGCGCCCCCTCGGCGCCGGGGCTGGAAAACACCGGCCATGAACTCGGCCCCGAAGATGTCGAGGAAGCTATGACATGGCCCAACATCATCGGACTGGGCGAGATGATGAACTTCCCCGGGGTGATGAACAGCGATCCGAAAATGCTGGCCGAGATCGCCGCCACCCAGCGCGCCGGCAAAACCGTGGGCGGCCATTACGCCAGCCCCGACCTCGCCGGTTTCCATGCCTATGCCGCCGGCGGTCCGGCGGATGATCACGAAGGCACCTGCGAGGCCGATGCGATTATGCGCGTGCGGCAGGGGATGCGCTCGATGATGCGGCTCGGCTCGGCGTGGTATGACGTGGAAACGCAGGTCACGGCGGTCACCGAAAAGGGGCTGGACCCGCGCAACTTTATCCTTTGCACCGATGACTCCCATTCCGGCACTCTGGTTAACGACGGCCACATGAACCGCGTGGTGCGCCATGCGATTTCCTGCGGCCTCGACCCGCTGATCGCCATTCAGATGGCCACCATCAACACCGCCACCCATTTCGGGCTGGAACGCGAGCTTGGCTCTATCACCCCGGGCCGTCGCGCCGATGTGATCCTGTCGAGCGACCTGAAAACCCTGCCGATCGAAACCGTGATTGCCCGCGGGCAGGTGATTGCCGAAAACGGCGAGTTGCTGGGGGATGATGCTGCTTTCGAGTGGCCCAAACATGCCCGCAACTCGGTGCATATGGGCAAGAAACTCACCGCCGCCGATTTCGACATCCAGGCCCCCGAGGGCGCCAACACCGTCACCGCCCGCGTGATTGGCGTGGTGGAAAACCAGGCCCCGACCAAGGCGCTGACCGCGACGCTGCCGGTGCAGAACGGGCTGGCCGTTGGTGACAAGGCACAAGACGTCTGCCAGATCGCGCTGGTGGAACGCCACCGCGCCACCGGCGAAGTGGTCAACGCCTTCGTCTCCGGTTTCGGCTACACGGGCGATTGCGCCGTGGCCTCGACCGTGGCGCATGACAGCCACCACATGATCGTTGTCGGCACCTCCAAAGCCGACATGGCACTGGCCGCCAACCGCCTGCAAGAGGTCGGCGGAGGCGTCACCGTCTGGAAGGATGGCAAAGAACTGGCACTGGTCAAACTGCCCATCGGCGGGTTGATGTCCGACGCCCCGGCCACCGAGGTCGCCGCCAATGCCGATCAAATGGTCGCGGCGATGGCCGAATGCGGCTGCACCCTCAACAACGCCTACATGCAACACTCGCTGCTGGCGCTGGTGGTGATCCCCGAACTGCGCATCTCGGACGTCGGGCTGATCGACGTCACCCTGTTTGAAAAAACCGACCTGTTTACCGGGGGCGCAGCATGAACGGCTTCCACGAAAAACTGCCGCTGATCTCGCCCCCCGAACCCGAGCCCCGCGATTTCACCGACGCCGCCGAGGCCGTCGCGATGATCCGTGCGCTCTATGATCAGTCCACCGGTTTCCTGCGCGACAACTTCCTGCAGGTCATGGAGGGCGGAACATATTCCGGCCACTACCGCGCCTATTACCCGCAAATCTCCATCGTCACCCGCAGCTTTGCCAAGATCGACACCCGCCTGTCCTTCGGCCATGTGGCCGAGCCGGGGCTTTACACAACCACGATCACCCGCCCCGACCTGTTCGAGGGCTACCTGACCCAGCAACTCGGCCTGCTGCTGGAAAACCACGGTGTGCCCATCCGTGTTTCCGTCTCCGACACCCCGATTCCGCTGCATTTCGCCATGGGCGAAAACGCCCGCATCGAAGGCTCGATCGAGGACCGCCTGAACCGCCCCTTGCGCGACGTGTTCGATGTGCCGGACCTTGAAATCACCAACGACCTGATCGCCAACGGCACCGACAAACCTGCGCCAGACGGCTCCCGCGCGCTGGCGCCGTTTACCGCGCAGCGCATCGACTATTCGCTGGCGCGCCTCACCCATTACACTGCCACCAGTCCGGCGCATTTCCAGAACCATGTGCTGTTCACCAACTACCAGTTCTATATGGACGAGTTTCTGGCCTACGCCCGCGAGGCCATCAACGACCCCGACTCCGGCTACACCGCGCTGGTCGAGGGCGGCAATGTTGTCACCACCCCCGAGGGCACCACCGGCACGCCGCATGGCAAGCTGCCGCAAATGCCGACCTATCACCTGATCGGGCCGGACAATACCGGCATCACCATGGTCAATATCGGCGTCGGCCCCTCCAACGCCAAAACCATCACCGACCATGTGGCGGTGCTGCGCCCGCACGCCTGGCTGATGCTCGGCCACTGCGCCGGTTTGCGCAATTCGCAGAACCTCGGCGATTACGTCCTCGCCCACGCCTATGTGCGCGAGGATCACGTTCTGGACGACGACCTGCCCGTCTGGGTGCCCGTTCCGGCGCTGGCCGAGATCCAGATCGCGCTGGAACAGGCCGTGGCCGATGTGACCGGCTACAGCGGCTATGAGTTGAAAACCATCATGCGCACCGGCACCGTCGCCACCATCGACAACCGCAACTGGGAACTGCGCGACCAGTCCGGCCCCGTGCAACGCCTGTCACAATCCCGCGCCATTGCGCTCGATATGGAAAGCGCCACCATCGCCGCCAACGGTTTCCGCTTCCGCGTTCCCTACGGCACCCTGCTGTGCGTCTCCGACAAGCCCCTGCACGGCGAGTTGAAGCTCCCCGGCATGGCGACCGATTTCTACACCCGTCAGGTGGCGCAACACTTGCAGATCGGCATCAAGGCCATGCAGTCGCTCCGTGACATGCCGCTGGAGCGCCTCCACTCGCGCAAACTGCGCAGTTTCGACGAAACCGCGTTTCTATGAGGGAAAATCGGGCAATCGGGGCAGCCAAATCCCGCCAATTCCCGCAATTCCCTTACGAAACAGGCAAAATCGGCAATTCTTTGATTGAGTTTGCCCGCCAAAACCGGTTTAGTCTCTCGCGTGGGCCGATTTGGTTCGAAAAGAAAACAAACAATACAGGGATACTGATTTTATGACTCAGAAACCGATGACAAAGACACAGCTCGTTGCAGCACTCGCGGAAGCAACCGGCATGGACAAGGCCTCAGCCAACACCTGCCTGCAGGCGCTTACGGATATTGTAACACGTGAAGTTGCCAATGGCGGCGCTGTCACCCTTCCGGGCCTCGGCAAATTCGTCTGCCGTGACCGTCCGGCCCGCATGGTGCGCAACCCCGCCACCGGCGAGCAGATGCACAAGGACGCCGACCGCGTGGCCAAAGTGACCATCGCCAAGGCCCTCAAAGACGCCGTCAACTCCTAAGACGCGCGCACAACTGTCGTATCGGGGGTCGCCAACCGGCGGCCCCTGTTTTTTGGGATGAACGCGATGGACATCAAATCCCTGATCATGGGGCTGGCCTTTGTGCTGATGTGGAGCAGCGCCTTCACCTCCAGTTCCATCGCGGTAACCTATGCCTCGCCCCTGCTGATCCTGACGGTGCGCTTCCTGATTTCCGGCCTGCTGGCCATCGGCATCGCCCGTGCCATGGGGCAGAACGCCCGCCTGACGCGCAAACAATGGTATGCGGTGGTCCTGTTCGGCATCCTGCAGAACGGGGTTTACCTCGGCACCACCTTCATCGCGCTGCAAACCATCGACGCCGGTCTGGGCGCGATCATCGCCAGCCTGCTGCCGCTCACCGTCGCCGCCGCAAGCTGGGTGATCTTTCGCGAGAAACTGCCCCCGCTCGGGATCGGGGGGCTGCTGCTCGGCACGGTCGGGATGCTGGTCATCATGACCTCGCGCCTCTCCGGCGGGGCCGACGTATACGGAGTCGTCCTGATGTTTGTCGGCGTCGCCGCCCTCACCGCCGCCACGCTGCTGGTGCGCGGGGCCTCCGGCTCCGGCAATGTGCTGATGATCGTCGGGTTGCAGATGCTGGTCGGCAGCGCCGTGCTGTTTCCCGCCTCGCTTTTGCTGGAGACATGGCGCGTCGATCCCACATGGCAACTGCTCGGGGCCTTCACCTATGCCACGCTGGTTCCGGGCCTTGCCGCCACGCTGATCTGGTTCCTGCTGGTCGGGCGCATCGGTGCCACCCGCGCCGCCAGTTTCCACTTCCTCAATCCCTTCCTCGGCGTTGCTATCGCCGCGCTGGTTCTGGGAGAGGCCCTGACGCTCCGCGATCTGATCGGCGTTGCCGTCATCATGGCCGGCATCGTCGCCGTGCAGGTCAGCCGCCGCGTTTGACCCGCGCGAACAGGAACCCTAAACTCGCCGTTCATATTATTGATAACGAGGATAGAATGACCCGTAATTTACTACTTTCGCTTGCCATTTCCGCTACATTTGCAGGTGCCGCCATCGCACAGGAACCTTCGGTCACCATCGCCCCGCTTTCCGTCGAGGGGCTGGTTGTCGGCAAAAGCATCGACGTTGATGCCGGTTTCGTCGAAAAATACGGCGTCACCGCACCGTCACCGTTTTCCTTCACCATTCCCACGAACGAAGACCAGAACATCTTCTTCCTGCCCGCCCCGGGTGGCGCCGGCATCGTCAAGGTCACCTTTGCCACGCAGGACGAGCGGGTGAAATCCAACCTGCAATTCGTGCATATGACCATAGAACAAGGCCCGGTCGAGGATCGCCTGAAGGCCCTCGAATCCCTCGCCTTCGATGCTTTCGTTGCCTCTGTCATTGACCCCGACCGCGCGAACATCGACGTCCAGCGCTACACCGAGGTCGGAGCCTATCCGGCTGTCGAGCTGATCGGCCGCTATGATGGTGGCGATGACGGTGTCGTCGCGCTGCGCGTTGTCGCCATCCCCGACCCCGACAGCGGAAACGGGCTGGTGGCCATCATCAATGCCCTGCCGAAGAACGTCGCCATGGAAACGGTCGAGGACATCCTGCGTACCGACGCCTCGCGCTCTCTGGGAACGCTCCGTTTCAGGTAACTGCCGTTAACGGAAATATCATATGACAGCGACCCCGTGCCGGTCCTATATTCATGCCCGAGCCGATCAACACAGGATCCCGCATGAACCGCCGACAGTTTATCGCCATTACTGCCACCGGACTGGCCCTCGCCCGTCCGCTCGCGGCCGATCCGTCCGGCGGGGGCTGGATAGACTATGAACCCAACCTGATCCGCCACCTGCTTGGCGAGGGCAAAACCGTCCTCGTCGATTACGCCGCCAAATGGTGCGCCACCTGCCAGACCCAGCAACAGATCATCGACTCCCTGCGCGCCACCAACCCCGCCTATGACGAGGCCATGGTTTTCGTGCGCGTCGACTGGGACAAATACGGCCGCCACATGGTCACCACCAGCCGCAACATCCCCCGCCGCTCGACCCTGATCCTGCTGCACGGCGAACAGGAACTCGGCCGCCTGATTGCCAGCATGGACAGCGGGGAAAT
>WFTU01000354.1 GCA_015485375.1 Paracoccaceae bacterium
ATATAGATCGGTTCCTCGAAAGCCGGCGTCTTGGAGCGGTCCAGATAGCGCACGAATTCCTTCACGCCGCCGTCATAGATCATCTCGACCTCGAGCGGCTCCGCAGGGCGTTCGTCGCGCAGCGTGATGCGCACGCCGGAGTTCAGGAACGCCAGCTCGCGCAGCCGATGTTCCAGCGTCGAGAACTTGTATTCGCGGTTGGAAAATGTCTCCAGCGAGGCCAGAAACCGCACCTCGGTCCCCGTGCGGTCGGTATCGCCGACGACCTTCAGGTGTTCCACCGTGTCGCCATGTTCGAACCGCGCCACATGTTCCTTGCCATCGCGCCAGATGCGCAGCTCCAGATAATCGGACAGGGCGTTCACAACCGACACGCCCACCCCGTGCAGACCGCCGGAAACCTTGTAGGAGTTGGAATCGAACTTCCCGCCCGCATGCAGCTGGGTCATGATGACCTCGGCGGCGGAAACGCCTTCTTCCTCGTGGATGCCCACCGGAATCCCGCGCCCGTTGTCGCTGACCGATACGCTTTCGTCGGCATGGATCGTCACTGTCACCGTGTCCGCATGGCCCGCCAGCGCCTCGTCAATGCCGTTATCCACGACCTCATACACCATATGGTGTAGGCCGGAGCCATCGTCCGTGTCCCCGATATACATACCGGGACGCTTGCGGACGGCCTCCAACCCCTTGAGAACCTTGATAGAATCTGCGCCGTACTCTTCCGGCTGCTGCTCTGTATCGGACATCGGTGATTTTCCCCTGTGAATGGCACATATAGTAGCCGTTTTCGCAGGAAATTACACGCTTTTTTTACATTCCCGTCCCGATAGCGAAGTGGTTTTCCACCGTGCCGCAGGGATAGGCTTTCGAGCCGAGCAACTGCCAGCGTTCCACCCCCGACACCCCCTCGGGGAACAGCCGGATACCGGTGCCGAGCAGGATCGGCAGGGTGAATATCCGCGCCTCGCGAATGGCCCCGCGCGCCAGAAACTGGTTAATGATAAAACCGCCATCCACATAGGCATCGGGAAACTCCGCCTGCACCGTGGCGATATCCTCCGAGGCCCTGATCTGCTCCGGCACGCCCCGCGGCAGGGGCCGGTGCGTCAGGATCATCGTCCGCAGTTCCGGCGGATAGGGCCAGCCGTGCGCGTCATAGAATGAATCAAACGTGTTGCGCCCCATGACGATCCCGTCCACGCCGGCGATAAAGGCGTCATAGCCGAAATCGCTGTCGCCAAAGGCCTCCATATGCTCCAGCGAGCCGTCCGGTCCGGCGATATAGCCGTCAATGCTCTGGGCGATAAATATCTTCACGTTTTGACTTCCCCGACAAATACATCCGCCGCTTCCGGCCCCTTGACGAAGCCCTTGCCCATCGCCTCCACGGTCAGGCGCAGCAGGGCGTCATAGTTGTCCATCCGCATCGGCCCCTCGATCAGCACCGCCGCCGCCACCGCATTGCCGTTGTTGTCGAACCAGCGGTAAACCAGCATCCCGTCGCCATAAGCCTGCAGCCGCACCAGCCCGCCGTCCAGACATTCCTCGACACCATAGGTGATCTTCTCGACCGCCAGAACCTGTTCCTCGTCCACCTTCAGATAACGCCAGTCGCCGCCACACTCGAGCGAGGCATAATCCACTCCGGCGTCATCCGGCGACAGCCGCAATTCCATCGGCCAGTCCTGTGCGTCCACCTGAATCCCGACGCCGTGCCAGATGCCGGCGTTGGCGGCGGCGAAATTCTCCCCCGCAAGGGCCGGAAACCCCAGAAACACCAGCAAAATCCATAGATTTTTCATCAATTCTCCAATCAGTCTTCCGGCAGCACCAGCGATCCATCCGCTTGCAACGGCCAGAAGGGGTTATAGGCGGCCTCCCAGACATGCCCGTCCGGATCGGCATAATAGCCCGAATAGCCGCCCCAGAACACCTCCTCCGGCAGTTTCAGCACCCGCGCGCCGCACTCGATCGCCTTGGTATAGGCCGCGTCCACCTCGGCCTTGCTCTCGTGGTTCTGCGCCAGCGTCATCGCGCCGGTTGCCAGCATCGCATCGGGGCGCCCCTGATCCTTGGCCAGATCCTCCAGCCCGAACAGGCCCAGCACCATGCCGTTCATCTGGAAAAACGTGATGTCGTCGCCCGAGCGCGGCGAGGCCTCCCAGCCCAGCGATTCATAAAACGCCCGCGAGGTCGCCATATCCGCCACCCCCAGCGTGATCAGCGTTACCCGTTGCGGTGTCATTCCTGCACCTCCAGTTGCGAGAGGCCGTCGTTTTCCGACACCTCCACATACATCGCCCTGTCGCCAAGCGAGTCAAACAGCTCCGGCCCCGTGCCGGTCATCCACGCCTGCGCGCCGAGCGCACAGATCTCGTCAAACAGCGCCGCGCGGCGGTCGGCGTCCAGATGGGCGGCAACCTCGTCCAGCAACAATATGGGCGGCGCTCCGAAATCTTCGGCCAAAGCGCGGGCGTTGGCAAGGATCAGCGACACCAGCAGCGCCTTTTGCTCGCCGGTCGAGCAGTTTTTCGCCTCCACCCCCTTGGCCGCATAGACCGCATGCAGATCGGCGCGGTGCGGTCCCGTCAGCG
>WFTU01000355.1 GCA_015485375.1 Paracoccaceae bacterium
CTGGAGGCGGGGCTGGAGATCATGTGCCAGCCGCCGGGCAAGAAACTCTCCACGCTTTCGCTGTTGTCCGGGGGCGAGCAGACATTGACGGCTCTGTCGCTGATTTTCGCGGTGTTTCTGGCCAACCCCAGCCCGATCTGTGTGCTGGACGAGGTGGACGCACCGCTGGATGACGCCAACGTCACACGGTTCTGCGATCTGCTGGATGAAATGACCAAGCAAACCGACACGCGCTTCCTGATCATCACCCACCACGCGGTGACGATGGCGCGGATGGACCGGCTGTTCGGCGTAACCATGGCCGAGCAGGGCGTGTCGCAACTGGTCAGCGTCGATCTGCGGCAGGCCGAGGAGATTATCGAGGGGTGAGCGATCCCGCCGACAATCTGGAAATCGATTTTACCACAGGCGCGGTAGCGCACCGGATGCGTTTTGGCGGCGGGCGCGGGCAGGCCTTGCCGAAAGCGGTCGGGATGAAGGGTGGCAAAACGCCGGCGGTGGTGGATGCAACGGCGGGGCTGGGGCGCGATGCGTTTCTGCTGGCCTCGCTCGGGGCCGAGGTGACGTTGATCGAGCGCTCCGATGTGATGCACGCGAAACTGGCGGAGGCGCTGGAACGGGCGCGGGCAGCTGGCGGCGATGTGGCCGAGGTTGCCAACCGTATGACCCTACTGCTCGGAGATGCCCGCGACCTGCTGCCCACGCTTGCGCCCGAGGTCGTGCTGGTCGACCCGATGCACCCGCCGCGCGGCAACTCGGCGCTGGTGAAAAAGGAAATGCGCCTGATCCGCGAGATCGTCGGCGTGGATGCGGATTCCACCGAACTCATGCAGGTGGCGCTGGCGAGCGCGCGCAAACGGGTGGTGCTGAAATGGCCGCAAAAGGCCGCGCCGATGGCAGGGATCCGCGCGCCCTCGCACAGCATCAACGGTAAATCGACGCGCTATGACGTGTTTATGACCTGACGCAACTTGCCCCGATTCGGCTGTTTCCTGGCGTTCGGACCCGTCCGTTCGGACTGTCACTCTACTAAACTGGTTTAGTAGAGTGAGTGGAGTTTTTCAGGCGTAATATCAGCTTGTTATATGGTTAACGGTTTTCCGCTCCCGCTCCGGAAAACCAGAATACTCCCTGCAGTTAACAGTTTATCAACCCTCTCCCGCTATAACCCTTCGTTGCTGGGTGAGGCTCTGACAAAGCCATAGGGACTATCGCGCTGGGCAGCATGAAACACTTACCTGACGACCCGTCCGACTTTCGGGGAAGTCTCGTAGCGACAGACATTCCCGACGCACGGCGTCGGACCCGCACAGCGCGATAGGCACCCTCCGCCACCCCGACCGTTCCCCTATGACGGTCAGCACAGGTTCAACGGCAGAACCCTCCGAGAAACAGCAAAACCAGACGCGGCCCCGCCGGACGTCTATATTTTTGTGCGAAAATTTCGGGGAAAGCCGGATATACAGTCCCGCCCGACGGACACGTCAGGCCGCGCCCGAACCCCGCCCCCACGGGGCGGGCGATGCCCTGATTTATCGTGGATACTGTTGCAGGTTCGGGAACGGCCTAATCATCCATCTTCAGCGCATTGATAAACGCGCTCTGCGGGATATCGACCTTGCCGAACTGGCGCATCTTCTTCTTGCCCTTTTTCTGCTTGTCCAGCAGCTTGCGCTTGCGGGTCATGTCACCGCCATAACACTTCGCCGTCACGTCCTTGCGCAGGGCCGAGATCGTCTCGCGCGCGATGATCCGCCCGCCGATGGCGGCCTGGATCGGCACCTTGAACATGTGCTGCGGAATCAGCTCTTTCAGCTTGGCGCACATGGCACGGCCGCGGGCCTCGGCACGGGCGCGATGCACCATGGTCGAAAGCGCATCCACCGGCTCGTCGTTTACCAGAATCTGCATCTTGACCAGCTGGTCCTCGCGATAGCCATACATCTGGTAATCGAAAGAGGCATAGCCCTTGGTCACCGATTTCAGCCGGTCGTAAAAGTCGAACACCACCTCGTTCAGCGGCAGGTCATAGACCACCATCGCCCGGGTGCCGGCATAGGTCAGGTCGATCTGGATGCCGCGCCGGTCCTGACACAGTTTCAGCACATCGCCGAGGTAGTCATCCGGCACAAGGATCGTCGCCTTGATGCGCGGCTCCTCGATATGGTCGATATGGGTCGGGTCGGGCATGTCGGCGGGGTTGTGCAATTCCTGCACCGAGCCGTCGTTCATGTGGATCTGGTAGACCACGCTCGGCGCGGTGGTGATCAGGTCGATGTCGTACTCGCGCTCGATCCGGTCGCGGATCACCTCCATATGCAACAGCCCGAGGAAGCCGCAGCGGAACCCGAACCCCAGCGCCGCCGAGGTCTCCATCTCGTAGGAAAAGCTCGCATCGTTCAGCGCCAGCTTGCTGATCGCCTCGCGCATGTCCTCGAATTCGGATGAATCGACGGGAAACAGCCCGCAGAACACCACCGGTTGCGCGGGGGCAAAACCGGGTAGGGCCTCTTCGCAGCCCTTTTTCTCGTGCGTGATCGTATCGCCGACCCGCGTGTCGCGCACCTGTTTGATGCTGGCGGTCAGGAAGCCGATCTCGCCCGGTCCCAGACTGTCCACCGGCGTCATCTCCGGCTTGAACACCCCGACCCGATCCACCGGATAGACGGCATCCGTGTGCATCATGCGAATCCGGTCGCCCTTTTTCAGCCGCCCGTTGATGATACGCACCAGCACGACAACCCCCAGATAGGCGTCATACCAGCTGTCCACCAGCATCGCCTTCAGCGGCGCGTTTTCATCCCCCTCGGGCGCGGGCAGGCGGGTTACGATGGCCTCCAGCACGTCGGGGATGCCAAGGCCGGTCTTGGCGGAGATCATCACTGCCTCGGAGGCGTCGATCCCGATCACATCCTCGATCTGCGCGCAGACCTGCTCCGGCTCGGCCGCCGGCAGGTCGATCTTGTTCAGCACGGGGACGATCTCGTGATCCGCCTCCACCGCGTGATAGACATTGGCCAGCGTCTGCGCCTCGACCCCTTGCGAGGCATCGACCACCAGCAGCGAGCCCTCGACCGCACGCATGGAGCGGCTGACCTCGTAAGCGAAATCCACATGCCCCGGTGTGTCGATCAGGTTGAGGACATAATCCTGCCCGTCCTTGGCCCTGTAGTCGCTCCGCACGGTGTTGGCCTTGATGGTAATGCCGCGCTCGCGCTCGATATCCATGGAGTCGAGCAGCTGCGCCTGCATGTCCCGTTCCTTGACGGTCCCCGTTTCCTGAATAAGGCGGTCGGCCAACGTGGATTTCCCGTGGTCGATATGCGCCACGATGGAGAAATTGCGGATGTTTTTCAGATCGGTCATGGAGGCAGGATATGATGGGCTTTTGCGCATTCGTCAAGCACTGGCTGGGTCGCATCAACGCGAAGGCCGCGAACGGACCTCGGGGCGGGTGCGAAGCGCCCTCCCCGTGGGGGAGGTCCGGGCGCTGCCCGTGCAGGGCACGGGCGGGGTTGTGTTGTGTAGTATCAGCCAGATGGCTAGACTGACCCACTAAACTGGAACAAGCCGAGATTGGGGGGCGAATGGAAAACAAGTGGAATGGAGTGAATCTTCCGGAAACCCTGTTCCGGTTTCGGTCAGATATTTCGGAATATTTTTCCGACGAATTGGCTCAGGCTGTTAGCAAACATCAGATATATTTGTCTTCGGTGAATACGCAAAATGATCCCTTCGACGCCTCTCCCATATTTCTGGAATCGCCAGAAGCCGAGATCAATCGCTACATCAAAGACTTCCAAAAGAAATACGGTAGGGATTTAAGTATTTCGGGAAGTAATCTGATTGATCTGGCAAGAAATAACGGCCACCCCGACAACAGGAAGTCCAGAAAACAGGTTAGAGATTTGTTTCAGAAATCGATGCTCGCAAAAACTGTTGTGTCCCAAACTTTCAATAGGGTTCGGGAAGCCGCCAAAATTGCTTGTTTTGCGGATACGATGGATTCGATACTAATGTGGAGCCACTATGCAAATTCACATAAAGGTATTTGTTTTGAATATGATGTTGGTGGGGTGGACGATGGAATGTTTTCGCGATCGAAGCTAACAAAAGTCACTTATTCAAAGGCGCGACCTTCACTATCCAAGTTGGAAGCGATTAAATACCTCGGATATACCCATACTAAGGACGAAAA
>WFTU01000356.1 GCA_015485375.1 Paracoccaceae bacterium
ATCCCGCCCTTGAAGCGGCAGAATTTCGTCTCGTAATCCGGCCCGCCTGCCCTGTGTATACTCATGCGTCTCCCTTTCATCTGCACGCCCGAAAATTCCCGCACAGGCACAGGGTTCCAAAACCACTAAACTAGTTTAGTGGTTTGCGACCCCGCCCGCATCCGCTTGAAACAAAACGTCTATCCGCCCTGCACACCTGTCAGAAACTTGTAAATCGCATCCGCCGAAAACATCGCCGCCGCGCCATAAACCGCCAGCCACATGCGACGTTCAAGCCGCTCCAGCATCGCCTCGATCGCCTGCAGCCGCCGCTCCAGCCCCTGCCAGCGCTCCTCCGTCACCCGCTCGTGCGCCTCGATCCGCGCCGAGGCCGCATCAAACGGTTCATAGAGGTATTTCGACCCGCTGCGCCGGCTCATTCATCCGCCGCCAACGCCGGCAGCCCCCACATCTGCCGCTTTCCCGCCTGCGTCAGGAACTCCGCGCCCGCCACGGCCCGCCACTGCGCCTCGCGTTCCGCTGCCAGCGCCGGAATCCCGTCCAGATCCGGTTTCAGCACCAACCCCTCGCCAAACAACGGCCCCAGCCAGCCGGTCAGCGCCGCCAGAGTCTTGCCCACCAGCGGCAGCACCGTCAGCCGGTAAAACGCCCGGTTCGCCTCCTGATAATTGGCATAGGTCGCATCACCCGGCAGCCCCAGCAACATCGGCGGCACACCAAAAGCCAGCGCCACCTCGCGCGCCGCACTCTCCTTGGTTTTCTGGAACTCCATATCCGAGGGCGAAAACCCCATCGGTTTCCAGTCCAGCCCGCCTTCCAGCAACATCGGTCGCCCCGCGTTCGCCGCACCCTGATGATGCGACTCCAGCTCCGCCACCAGCCGGTCATACTGGTCACCCGCCAGCGCACCCATGCCATCCGCGCCCTTGTAAACAATCGCCCCCGAAGGCCGCGCCGCATTGTCCAGCAACGCCTTCGACCAGCGCGAGGCCGCATTATGCACATCCAGCGCCTGCGCCGCCGCCTGCATCGGCGACAACCCGTAATGGTCGTCCTGCGGATGGAACGCCTTCACATGCAGAACCGGCGCGAAATCCCCGCGCATATCGAACCGGTGCTTGCGCGCCCCGACCTTGTATTCATAGGCCACCGGCCAGCCATCCGCCCCCGGCACCACCGACATCCGGTCGGAGCGCAGCACATGCAACTCCCGCGGCAAGCCACGCGAATCCATCCCCGCCGCCTCCAGATAACCATCACCCGACAACAAAAACTGCCCGTAGAACGCCTCCAGCAAGGCCGCCGCCCCCTGCCCGTCATTCGGCTGCGCCAACAACGCCAGCAACGGATGCGCCTCGAACCGCCGCGCGCCATCCTGCAATAGCACCGGCACCGCCGCCGCCGCCTCGGCTATCATCTTCACACAGCGAAAACCCACCGGATTGCCCGAAAACCCCGACCGCGTCAGGCTCACCGTATCGCGCGGAGACCAGGCCGCCCGTCCCGCCCCGTGAAACGCAATCACAGGTGCCGCCGCCGAAGCCTTCTGCTCCGCTACTCCCCTGCTACCCTTGAAAAGTTGCAAAACCATTAAGCCCCTGCTCCTGTCTGCTGATTGAACCGGCGCTCGTCAAAACCACTAAACCGGTTTAGTGGTTCCGTAACGCCGAAATTTCACACAATAAATCCATGGGTTAGACAAAAATCTGCCTACCCGCCCTACTCCGCCACACATCCATTAAACCGGTTTAGTGGCACTATAACCCGCGCACCCGCGGCCGCAAAAACGCCGACGCCGGCACAATCATCAAATCGTTCAGCGCCCATACCAGCGCATCCAGCCGGTCCGGACTGCCCTTGCCGGCAAACCCCGAAACCGTCATCGCGCACATCTGGTCCTCCAGCGCAGAAAACCCGCCGCAATGCGCCACGCGCCCCTGCTCGTACAGCGCCGCCACCGGCTCCGCCCGCGCCGCTTTGCCCCGCGTCGCCCGCACCCCGCGATAGGGTACCAGCGGATCGATCGAGCGCACCAGCGTCTCCACCAGATCACCGCCCTGATTGACCTCCGCCACCAGCCGGTCGGCCCCGTATTCCCGCACCTTGGCCAGCGCCCGCTCGGCCCAGACCTGCGGCGACCCGCGCACCGAGGCATCCTCCAGCACAAAGGCCCGCCAATCCTGCGGCGGCCCCTCCGAAAGCACACCGGCCACGATAATTCCGCATTCGTCCGATCCCGCATGCCCGGTCACCGGCGGATCCACCGCCACCACGATCCGGTCCAGCTCCGGCGCCGCCGCGCGACACCCGTCCAGCGCCTTGAACGACCAGAGCGCCCCTTCTACGTCACTCAAAATCTCGCCCTGCAACTCCTGCCGCCCCAGCCGCGAGCCCGCATATTTCTCCGTCACATACTCCAGAAAACTCTCCGCCAGATTGGCCGCATTCGCCTCCGTCGGCGCCGAGGTCGAAACCGTCCGCCCCTCCGACAGCAACCCGTTCAACAACTTCGAGCGCCGCGGCGTCGTCGTCACCACCTGCTGCGGCTGCTCCCCGAGCCGCAACCCGAACTGCAACATGTCCCAGGCATCCTGCCCCTGCTTCCACTTCGCCAACTCGTCCGACCAGGCACAATCGAACTGCGGCCCGCGCAGGCTCTCGGGGTTCGACGCCGAATAAATCTCGGCCACCGCCCCGTTTTCCCAAACCAGCCGCTTGCGCGTCGCCTGCCACTCCGGCCGACGATCCGGCGGCGAACAGGCCAGTATCCCCGACTCGCCAAACACCATCACCTCGCGCGCCTGCTCGATAGTCTCCGCCACCAGCGCCACCCGACGGCACCGCCCCGCATCCGTCGACCGCGCCCCCTCGACCTGTGCGCGCACCCATTCGGCTCCGGCGCGGGTCTTGCCCGCCCCGCGCCCGCCCAGCACAATCCAGGTGGTCCAGTCCCCCTCCGGCGGGCGCTGATGCTCCAGCGCCCAGACCTCGAACATCCACGGCAACGCCAGCAACGCATTCGGGCTCAAGGAGTCCAGAAACGCCCCGACCTCATCCTCGTCCAGCGCGCCGAGCAAGCCGCTCAAGCACCTCCCGTCGCGCATCCGCAAGGTCGAGGGTACCACCCCCGTTTTGCCATCCACTATGTTTCGCAAGACCATTCTCGATCTCCATCACCTGGTTCAGCGCCCGCGCGAAATCCGCCGCCGAGCTCCTGACTTTCCCCGCCTCCGGCATATCCTCGCCGGACTGCAACCGCCGCACCGTCGCCAGAACCGCGCCGCGCAACACCTCGAAGGTTTCCCGCGCCGCTTCCAGCTTGCGCAGGGCCTCCTCCCGATCTTCGGGACCCGTTTTTTTCATATTTCCAAGCCTTACCTGCCCGCTCCGAGCAGAAACGGAAAAAGCGGCGCCAGTCTTTCGACCGTGCCGCTTGCCCACTTCTTCCAGCTTGCCAAGAGTTATACCCTAGAGCGTTCGTATTGTCAACAACTAAATCATAGGTTGTACAATATCAGTTCCCCGCCCGCTCCCGCTCGATCGCTCTCCACGCCGCCACATTGCGCTGATGTTCCTTGTATGTAACGGCAAAAGCATGCCCGCCGGACCCATCCAGAACGAAAAAGAAATACGGCGTTTTTTCCGGATTCGCCGTGGCAAAAATCGCCTCGCGACCCGGATTCGAGATCGGCGTCGGCGTCAGCGCGGGAATCATATAGGTGTTATAGGGCGTCTCCTTGTCCAGCTCCGACTGGAACAGTTTGCGCCGCAACCGCTCCTTGCCCATGGTCAGCCCGTAGCGCAGCGTCGCATCCGCCTCCAGACGCATCCCCTTCTCCAGCCGGTTATAGAAAACCGAGGCCACCTTGGCCCATTCACCGGCCCCGCCCGCCTCGCTTTCAACGATCGATGCCAGAATCAGCAACTCCTCCTTGCTCTCCAGCGGCAGGTCCGGCGCGCGATTGTTCCACGCCTCGTCCAGAATTTCCTGCTGCGCCTTCACCATCCGGTCCACAACCGACTGGCGCGTATCGCCCCGCTGGAAACTATAGGTATTCGGCGCCATCATCCCTTCGGGCGGAATCTCCTCGATAGCCCCCGTCAAATCCGGATTCGCCTCGATTTTCGCAATAATTTCCGAGGTATACAGCCCTTCCGGCAAGGTAATAAAATACTGGATGCTCTTGCCCGATGTCAGAATATCCAGAATTTCATCCATCGAGGCCCCTTGCGGAATCAGGTATTCCCCGAACTTCAGCTTGTCATCCCGTTTGGTATAGCGCGCCCCGATCCGGAACACCGGCCCGCTGGAAATCAGCCCCTCGGCCTCCAGCGCCTCCGCCACTTTCGTCAGGTTGGCCCCTTTCGGCACCTCGAAAACCGTATCCTCGGCCACCGGCCCCGGATTGCGAAACTGCCCCTGCCCCCAGGCGAACAACCCGCCAAGCGCCAGAAAAGCAATAATCAGAAACGTAAACGCGTTCGCGGCGACACTGCGGCCCATCTATTCCACTTTCCCCATCACGAGCGAGGCATTGGTGCCGCCAAACCCGAAAGAATTCGACAAAACCGTATTGATTTCGCGTTTGACCGGCTTGTGCGGCGCCAGATCAATCCGGCTGTCCACCGGATTATGCAGATTGATCGTCGGCGGCGTGATCTGGTCGCGAATGGCCAGAATACAGAAGATCGCCTCCACAGCCCCCGCAGCCCCCAGCAAATGCCCGATCGACGACTTGGTCGAGGACATCACCGCCCTCTCCGCCGCATCCCCCAGCAACCGCTCGACCGCGCCCAGCTCGATAGTATCGGCCATGGTCGAGGTGCCGTGCGCATTGACATAGTCCACTTCCTCCGGCTTGCGGCCGGCATGGTTCAACGCCGACTGCATGGCCCGATAGCCTCCGTCGCCATCCTCGGCCGGAGCGGTAATGTGATAGGCATCGCCCGACAGCCCGTAACCCAGAATTTCCGCATAAATCTTCGCCCCGCGCGCCTTGGCATGTTCATATTCCTCCAGCACAATAACCCCTGCGCCCTCGCCCATGACAAACCCGTCACGATCCATGTCATAAGGCCGCGACGCCACCGACGGCTCCTCGCGCCGCTTGCTCGACAGCGCCTTGCTGGCGTTGAAACCGGCAATCCCCAGCTCGCAAATCGGCGCCTCGGCCCCGCCCGCGATCATTACATCGGCATCCCCGAACATAATCAGCCGCGAGGCGTCGCCAATGGCATGTGCACCGGTTGAACAAGCCGTCACAACCGCATGATTTGGCCCTTTAAACCCGTATTTGATCGAAACCTGCCCCGAGGCCAGATTGATCAGCGTCGAGGGAATGAAAAACGGCGAAACCCGCCGATGCCCGCGTTCCTTCAACAGCACCGCCGTATCGGCAATGGTCCCCAGACCGCCAATCCCCGAGCCGATCATAACCCCCGTGCGCAACCGGTCTTCCTCGCCCTCGGGCTTCCAGTCGGCATCCGACACCGCCATCTCGGCCGCCGCCACGGCATAGAGAATAAAATCGTCCACCTTGCGCCGGTCCTTGGAGGACATCCAGTCATCGGGATTGAACGTCCCGTCCGTGCCATCGCCGCGCGGAATCTCGCAAGCATAGTTGGTCACCAGATGGTCGGCATCGAATCGCGTAATCGTGCCACAGGCCGACTGCCCGTCCAGCAAACGCTCCCAGGTCTCCTCGACTCCGCAAGCCAGAGGGGAAACCATTCCAAGACCTGTAACAACAACACGCCGCATTATGACACCTCGGTTTAACAATCCTGAAGCGCCTTTTACCGCGATTGGCGCAACGGGGGCAAGCAGGGATACGTGCAAACAACCGATTCCCGCGCAATATCAATCCGGTCGCTCAAACGCACGGGCACGGACGCCCCCCAAACAAACCGGCAGGCCCTCCTCCTGCAAGGCCAGCACCATAGAACACGACCCGACGCAGGCCGGACCGAAGCCCGCGTCCCCCAACTGCCCGCATCCTTTTCTATTCATAGCGAATCTCCATTTTTCGTTTCTGTCAGGTCTTTATGGGAACAAACTGTGAACAAATCCTTACCGGGAAAAATATTTTCTCTTCAACTTTTGTTAACGCCCGCACGCAAAACTCGCGACAAATACAACGGAATCACACCATGTCGCTCGCCCTCGCCAAACGCCCCGATCCACCACCGGAAACCGCCCCGGCCACCCTGACCAAACAGCAAAAGGCAGCGATTCTGCTCAGCGTCCTGATCCGCGCCAACGCCGCGCCAAACCTCGACAATATCGCCACTGCCGCGCTGAAACAGACCGTCGATACCATGGCCACCTTCGGCGACGTCCCGCAGGCGACCGTGGACACGGTCATCCTCGAATTCCTGACCGAACTTGGCGCTTTCGGCGTCTCTCTGCGCGGCGAACTAGAGGATACGCTCAACGCGCTCAAGGGCCATGTCAGCGACAAGGTGCTGGAAAATATCCGCAAGGCCTACATCCGCTCGCCTGCTGTCGACGTCTGGACCCGCATCGCCTCCGCCGACCCCGCCGACCTGCGGACCTGTATCGAGGCCGAACATCTGCACATTGCCGCCACGGTGCTATCGAAAATCCCCTCGCCGCTGGCCGCCGA
Organism: Paracoccaceae bacterium; assembly: GCA_015485375.1. Taxonomy (GTDB): domain Bacteria; phylum Pseudomonadota; class Alphaproteobacteria; order Rhodobacterales; family Rhodobacteraceae; genus NORP23. The sequence goes on from WFTU01000356.1 coordinate 6,627, forward strand.
AATCCTCGGCATGATGGAACCGGATCGCGCCCGCGAAACCATGCTCGCCATCGTCAATGCCGGCGAAATCGCTCCGGATATTCTCGATTTGATCGGCCAGAGTATCAGCGAAACCCTGTTTGCCGGGGATGGCGACAGTATTTTCGACAAAACGCCGGTGGAGCGGGCGGGGGACATCATGAACTTCACGCAAAGCGAGATTCGCGACCGGATGATGGAGGACTTCGGGAAATCGGACCCCGACACGGCGGAAAAAATCCGCAAGGCGATGTTCACCTTCCCCGACATTCCCGAACGCATCCAGCCCCGCGATGTGCCGGCCATCCTGCGCTCCGTGCCGCAGGATGCCCTGCTTGTTG
>WFTU01000357.1 GCA_015485375.1 Paracoccaceae bacterium
CATCCGACCTTCGGCCTATGGCGGGTGGACCTGCGCGATGATTTGCGCGCTGCACTGGCAAGCGGCGTGCGCAAGGTTGTGCAATGGACAAAACCGCATGGCTGTGCCGAAATGGTCTTCGAGCTTGAGGGGCCGGACCCGTTTTTCAATATCAACACGCCGCAAGACTTGGCGCGGGCCGAAGAAATGCTGAGGGAAATCGCAGGATGAATGTTTACGGGATCGTCGGCTGGAAAAACTCCGGCAAAACCACGCTGGTCGAGCGGCTGGTGGCGGAGATCACCGCGCGCGGGTTTTCGGTCTCTACGGTGAAACATGCGCATCACACCTTCGATGTCGATCACAAGGGCAAGGACAGTTTCCGCCACCGCTCCGCCGGTGCGCAGGAGGTCATGCTGGCCAGCCGCAACCGCTGGGCCCTGATGCACGAAAGCCGTGGCGAGGCGGAACCGCCGCTGGCCGATCTGCTCGCCCGTCTTTCTCCTGTCGATCTGGTGTTGGTGGAGGGATACAAACGCGATGACCATCCGAAGGTCGAGGCGCGGCAGGCAGAAGGCACGCAGGACATGCTGGTGCATGACGACCCGACCATCCGCGCGGTGGCCGCGGGCGTCGATGTCGGGGCGCTGGCGGTGCCGGTGTTCGGTATCAACGATGTGCCCGCCATTGCGGATTTCATATTGCAGGAGGTCGGCCTTGTCTGAAACACCGAAACTCTCGAACGACTGTTTTGCCCTGCCCGAAGGCGTCAACTGGACGCCGGTGGCGGAGGCGCTGGACACCCTGCGCGCCGGTGTGCGCTGTGTCGCCACCCCCGAGGTTCTGCCGCTGGTGCAGGCCGGCGGGCGTATTCTGGCCGAAACGCAGATCGCGAAACGCTCCCACCCGCCCTATGCGAATTCCGCGATGGACGGTTACGGTTTTGCCCATGCGTCGCTCGGCACCGGTGAACAGGTTCTGGAACTGGTCGAGGGCCGCTCGGCCGCCGGCGATCCCTATGACGGCGAAGTCCCCGCCGGCATGGCCATCCGCATCCTGACCGGCGCGATGATCCCCGCAGGCGTCGATACCGTGATTATGCAGGAGGACGTGGCCCGCGAGGATACCCGCATCCGTTTCCGCTCCGGCCTGAAGGCTGGTGCCAATATTCGCCCCGCCGGCGAGGATATGCGCGCGGGGCAGGAGGTGCTCGCCGCCGGACGGGTTCTGCAACCGCAGGACCTCGGCCTGCTTGCCTCCGTCGGGATTGATACGGTGCCGGTTTACCGCCCGCTGCGTGTCGGTGTCCTGTCTACCGGCGACGAGCTGCGTCAGGCCGGAGAGGACATCGCCCCGCACCAGATATTCGATGCCAACCGTCCGATGCTGCTGGAACTGGTGCGCCGCTGGGGCATGGAGCCGGTCGATCTGGGCCATGTGCGCGATGACGCGGCGCGGGTGAAAACCGTGCTGGATACGGCGGCCGGCTCCGCCGATGTCGTGCTGACCACCGGCGGCGCCTCGGCAGGGGACGAGGACCATATCTCCGCCGCGCTGCGCGGTGCGGGGGCCCTGAACCTCTGGCGGATCGCCCTCAAACCGGGGCGGCCGCTGGCGCTCGGGATCTGGCAGGGTGTGCCGGTGTTCGGCCTGCCCGGTAATCCGGTCGCGGCCATGGTCTGCGCCCTGATTTTCGCGCGCCCCTATCTGCTGGCCATGAACGGCGGCGGCTGGGTGGCGCCCCGCGCGCTGGACCTGCCGGCGGCTTTTGCCAAGAGCAAAAAGCCCGGACGGCGGGAATATCTGCGCGGGCGCATCACCGGTGACGGACAGGTCGAGGTTTTCCGGAGCGAGGGCAGCGGCCGGATTTCCGGCCTGAGCTGGGCCGACGGTCTGGTGGAACTGCCCGACGATACGCGCGAAATCGCCGAGGGCGATCCGGTGCGCTTCTATCCCTATTCCGCTTTCGGGCTTTAGCCGAACATCCCCGCCGCGCGGGCCAGCATCATGAAGGCGCGGCCGGTCCGTGTGTCGGCCAGCAACTGGATCTCCGCGTCATTCGCGCTCTCGACGAACTGGCGCAGCATGATGTCGAAACGGCGCAGGAAAAACAGCGAGGTATCGCGGAAAATCTGGTCGGTGCGCTTGCGCTCGATAATCCGCTCCAGCGCCTCGGGCGCGTCGATCGCCCCGACATTGGCCACATCGGCCCCGCGCGTGCCTTCGGCAAACAGCCGCCATTCGCGCGCCGGCGACACGCCGGGGCGCAGGTCGTCCATATAGACGCCCTCCTGCGACAACAGATTGAGGATATCCTCCGAGGCGCGCAGCAATTCCTCCACGTCCGCATTCTGTTTGGCAATGCGGAGCGCGCGGAAACCGGCGTTGTCCTTTTCGTTGCGCGGAAAATCGAGCGCCTTTATCAGCGTTGCTATATCCAGCTCCGGCGCATCCTTCGGCGCCGCCGGTTCGTCGAGCGGTAGCGGTTTCTGTTCCGGCTTGGTCGCGGCGGCGCTCTGCATCGCCGCCTGCATCTGGCGCACGGAGGTCACCGTGGTTTCCATCTGCCTGATCTGCTTGGCCAGCTCGCCCACGCGGGTTTGCAGGGTTTCCACACGATTGTCCTTGATGCGCGGTTGCGAAACCCCGCCCTGCGGGCGCGTTCCGGCCTGCAACTCACGCACCTGCTGTTCCAGTCGGCGGGCTTCATCCTGAATCTGGAAACTGCGGCGCAGCACAGCGGTGGTGATCCAGACCAGGGCCAGCGGCAAAACCAGAACCACCAGAAAAAACGCCACCTCCAGAAACGCCGCATCGCGCGGCGCGGCAACATCGCCGAGCAGACCGAAAAAACCGGCACCATAGGCCAGCATCACCACGACCCAGATCGCGGTCAGCACAATGGCCACCAGCGTCTCGCGCCCCTCCAGTGCGGAGCGCGGGGATATGTTTTCCAGACGGCCGATCAAATGGACGGCTCCTTGCTTGCGGGGTTACCCCCTAGATATACTTTATCGAAAGAATTTCATAGGATTTCGCCCCGCCGGGGGTGCGCACCTCGACACTGTCGCCCTCTTCCTTGCCGATCAGGGCGCGGGCGAGCGGGGATTTGAGATTGAGCAGACCGGCCTCGATATCGGCCTCCGGTTCCCCGACGATCTGGTAGGTTTTTTCCTCGTCGGTGTCCTCGTCCACGATTTCCACCGTCGCCCCGAACTTGACCGAGCCGGACAGGCGCGGCACGTCTATCACGTCCGCCAGCCCGATAATGGCTTCCAGTTCCTTGATCCGCCCCTCGATATGGCTCTGCTGTTCGCGCGCCGCGTGGTATTCGGCATTCTCCGACAGATCTCCATGCTCGCGCGCCTCCGCGATGGCGCGGATCACGGCCGGACGGTCCTCGGATTTCAGCTGGCGCAGCTCCGCGTCGAGTTTCTGGAAACCTTTGGCAGTCAAAGGGATCTTGTCCATGGTCGTCTCCGGTCATAGGGCAGTAGCGTTTCGGTTCCGCAGACAATAGGTTTCTGTCGCCGTATCTTCAAGCGGTAGTTGCAACGCATGTGCGGAGCCGTGCCGATTTGCAACACGGTTTTGCAAGGTTTGCGTTGCGTCGTGATTGACCGGTTCCGGTTGTCGCGATAGGCAGGGCGTGGTAATTTTCTTTCGTGCAAAGGCGCACCACCGAACGGAAAGGGATGCAGCATGTCCGATATTGAACGCGAGTCGATGGAATATGACGTTGTGATTGTCGGAGCCGGTCCTGCCGGTCTGTCTGCCGCGATCCGCCTGAAACAGCTCGACGCCGATCTGAACGTGGTGGTGCTGGAGAAAGGCTCCGAAGTGGGCGCGCATATCCTGTCCGGTGCGGTTCTGGACCCGAGCGGCCTGAACGCGCTGATCCCCGACTGGAAAGACCGCAGCGCACCGCTGAACGTGCCGGTGAAACAGGACCGTTTCCTGATGCTCGGGCCATCCGGCTCCGTCCGCATCCCGAATTTCCCGATGCCGCCCCTGATGAACAACCACGGTTGCTACATTGTTTCCATGGCCAATGTCTGCCGCTGGATGGCCGAGCAGGCCGAGGAACTGGGCGTGGAAATCTTCCCCGGCATGGCCTGTTC
>WFTU01000358.1 GCA_015485375.1 Paracoccaceae bacterium
GGGCAAGATCATCCGCAGCAAACGATACGCCGCCAGCTGGGTTTGCCCTGAAACCGGGCGCAAGCGGCGCATCTCGTTCCCAACCAGAGCAAAGGCCGAGGAATACCGGCAGACCCTGATTGGAGAGTTTGCAGGCGAGCGGTACTTCAACCCCAACACCAACCCGAGCGTGGCCGAGGTGGTGGACCACTGGCTGGAAAACAAGCGGGGCACCGTGAAGCGCCAGACCATCAAGGGCTACCTGCCGTTGATCAAGAACATCGTCGGCCCCTTGTTGCAAGGCACACCGCAGGAGCGGGTGCACTTCGCGCTGACGGGCGAGAAGCCGCATCGCGACAGCAAGCTTCTGTTGATGCTGGGAGATCACAAGGTATCGGAACTGACGACCGCCCAGCTACGGCGCTGGCACAGCCTCGTGCGCGTTGAGGTGGGCGCACACACGGCCAATCGCGTGATGTCCATGCTGAAGGGTATACTGGCGCTCGCCGAGGAAGACTTCGGGGTGCGGGTCTGCTCGATGCCCACCAATCTGGCGCGACGGAAGTCGAAGCCGAAGAAGGACATTCTCGCGCCCGACGAGGTAGCAATGCTGATCGCCCATGCCAAGACCGACAAGGAGCGCGGTATCTACTACGCTTTTCCCTTCCTGACCGGCGTTCGCGTATCCGAGCAGCTGGGTCTCTTGTGGGAGGATGTCGATCTGGAGCGCGACGTCATCTTCATCCGCCGCGTTCAGGAGCGCGACGGTACCACCACCGAAACCACCAAGACCGAGGCGGGCGAGCGCGAGATCCCGGTTTCCGCCACTCTGCGCACCATGCTGCTGGAATGGCGGCTGCGCTGCCCGAGGCTCGACGGAGAGCTCTATCGCGTCTTCCCGGGTCCCGGAGTGCCGCAACAGTGGCCCCTGCCGCGTCTGGGGGGTGGTGGACCGCTTCTCTATTCGAACTACCTCAAGCGCTACTGGCGGCCCGCATTCGCCGCCTCGGGCGTTCGCTCTGTAACCCACCACTCCGCACGCCACAGCTTTGTCTCGACGCTTCAGGCGCAGGGGGTCGAGGTCGGACTGGTCGCCAAGCTGGCCGGTCATGCCAATCCCGCCGTTACCCTCGGGCATTACACGCAGGCGGTGCGCGGTGGGGCGGAAGCCGTCGCAATACTGGATCGGGCATATCAGGAGGGGTGAGGGTCTCCCGCGCCCCACGGAGCGCCCTCCTGTTCCTCCGGCCATATCCAGCCCGCCAATCATGCCTTGTGCCACTCGTAGATGCCTCCCGTGGCCCCGCGTGCCGTATCGCGGACACCGATATCCCCGCGCCACCGCCGCACACCTCCCCGGCTCTCACGGTGGACCGGTATGTGGGAGCCGGTTTTCTGGACGTCGGATATTCTGCCCCTTCAATACCGACCGTCAAAACCGTTGACGCAGGTTCGCACCGAGGGCCCCTGTTTCGCCCCTCCGGATACCGGTTGCCTTTCTGGACGTCGTTCTGGACGTGCGTCCATATTTTTCTGGACGTTGGATATGTCGGAACCCGAATAATTGTGCCACGCACCCGCTCGTGTTTTCCTGAAGGTTTTTGGATTTGGGAAGGGTGTGGATATGCGGACCTATTGGCTAACGGACCGGGCGACAGGTGAGGCAACACTGGTCGATGGCGATACGGTTGAACGGGTGCTCGGGGTCGAACTCGGGTATGTGGATTGGTGTATCGGGGAAAGTGGGGTGTTTGAAAACGGGAGGTGGCGAGCGGTGAGATAATGCGTCTGTTTTGGCGGGAAACGGTCATTCGCTGCGGGCGCAAGATAAAGGATTTTCATAGTAGAAGCAGTAGTTCGCATCAATATCACATATGGCCTATGAACGCTCCAACGGCAGGCCCGCCGCGCGCCATTCCGGTAGGCCGTCCTCCATTCGCCTGGCCTTGATGCCGCGCTTGCGTAGGGCCGCGACCGCCTCGTAGGACAGGACGCAGTAGGGGCCACGGCAATAGGCGATCACCTCCTGATCGTCGGCGATTTCCGACAGACGGCTTTCCAGTTCCTCCAGTGGAATATTCGTGGCCCCGGGCAAGTGTTCCATTTCAAATTCGTCCTTCGGGCGCACGTCCAGTACCGTAACCAGCCCGTCACGGCTCCGTTCCAGTAATTCCTCGTGGCTGACGGCTTCCATGTCGTCGCGCTTCTGGAAATAGCCGCGTAATACCTTGTCCACCTCGGCCTGATTCTGCTCTCCAACCGCAAACAATGCCCCAAGCAGTGCCAGCACGTTGTCGCCCTTCAACCGGTAGAGAATATACTTCCCGTCGCGCCGCGATTCGACCAAACCCGCCCTTTTCAGTTGCTGCAAATGTTGCGAGGTGTTGGCGGTGGAAAGTCCGGTCTTGGCCGCCAGCGCATCGACACCGCGCTCGCCCTGTCCCAAATGTTCCAGAATATCAATGCGATGCGCGTTTCCGAGCGCTCGCGCGATGGCGGAAAACTCTTCATACAGCTTTAGTTTCGGGCTGGTTGACATCGGGGGCATCCACACATTATA
>WFTU01000359.1 GCA_015485375.1 Paracoccaceae bacterium
CCTTTATGCCGGTTTCTGGAACCGGCAGTCGGGCGGCTTTATCGGAACGGACGAATGATACAACGGCTGGATCAGGCATTGGTACGCGCGGGGCTGGCAGACAGCCGGTCCCGCGCGCAGGCATTGATTGCCGCTGGCGTGGTTCTGGTGGACGGCGTGGTGGCCAAAAAGCCCTCGCAAAAGGTCGGGGACGTAAAGCTGGCACTCACCGGCAACCCCAACCCGTGGGTCTCGCGCGCGGCGCTGAAACTGGCGCACGCGCTCAAGGAATTCGATCTGTCTCCCGAAGGGGCCGTAGCGCTGGACGTCGGCGCCTCCACCGGCGGTTTTACCGAGGTGCTTCTCGCCAATGGGGCGGCACAGGTTTATGCGCTCGATGTCGGCCACGGGCAGTTGCACGGCAGACTGAAATCCGACCCGCGCGTGGTAAATATCGAAGGCGTGAATGCCCGCGATATCCCCGAGGGCCTGATCCCGCCTGTGGGCTGGATCGTCACAGACGTCTCGTTCATCTCGCTGGAAAAGGCGCTGCCCGCCGCCCTTTCTCTGGCCTGCACAGGCGCAACCCTCGTGGCCCTGATAAAACCGCAATTCGAGGTCGGGCGTTCCGGCATCGGCAAGGGCGGAATCGTCAAGGACGCCACCGCGCAACAAGCTGTTCGCGAAAGGATCGAGACGTTCCTCGAGGCCGGAGGATGGCAGGTCACCCACCGCGGCGACAGCCCGATCACCGGCAGCGACGGCAATCGCGAGTTTCTGGTCGCCGCATCAAAACGATAGATCAATTTGTTCCCATTTTGTCCCGAGAGATAACCTCTCGGTAACCTTTGCCCTCCAGTCTGTCTCTGCGAAACGGGAGCGGTGGGGAAATGGCGGAATCAAGTGACAATCGGCCGACAATTATCAAGCGCAAGAAGGTCGTCAAAGGCGGCGGGCATCACGGCGGCGCATGGAAAGTAGCCTATGCGGATTTCGTAACCGCGATGATGGCATTTTTCCTGCTGATGTGGCTGTTGAACGCCACTACGGAACAGCAGAGAAAGGGTTTGGCTGACTATTTCAATCCGACCATTCCGGTGTTTCGGGTTTCCGGCGGCGGCGAGGACGTTTTTGGCGGCAAGAGCATTTTTTCGCAAGAGAACCGGATGGGAAACACATCGGATACTCCGGATACCGAAGGATCGGGAGAGGTGCCGAAGGAGGATGCTCCGGCCGGTCCGGACGAGACTGGCGCAATATTCGCCGAGATTGAAAACCTTCTCAGGGGGGATAGCGGCGAAAGCATGGTAGCGGACCAGCTTTTGCAGCATGTCGCGACCCGGGTGACCGACGAGGGTTTGATCATAGAACTGTTTGATCTGGAGGGCTCGCCATTGTTTGTATCCGGGTCCATGGTGCCGACCCCGGTAATGGAGGCGCTCCTTGCAATGGTTGCCGAGGTCATCGGCATCGTTTCCAACGAAATCGCCATTTCCGGAAATACGGATTCGCGAAACGCGGACGGGCGCGATGCGTTCATACTTTCCTCCAACCGGGCGCAACTGGCGCGGCAGCGACTTCTGTCGAACGGAATTCCGGACGAAAGGATTCGCCGCGTAACCGGAAATGCCGACCGCCTGCCCGTCAGTCCCGACGCCAGCGTTTTCAGAAACCGTCGCATCGAAATCACCTTGCTGCGCAGGCTTTCGGGGAAAAATACAAACAATTGAATCTGTTAGCAGAATGTTAACTCTCGCGCCCCGATAGTGGGCAAAACGACCATAGCTGTCAGAAGGGCATATTATGACCATTTCTTCTTCCCTGAATGCCGGAGTGACCGGCCTGAATGTCAACGCAAGCAAACTTGCAACGATTGCGGACAATATCGCGAACTCCGGAACCTACGGATACAAACGGGCAGACGCGGATTTTTCCGCAGTGTCGCTGACACAGGGCAAGGGCAAGTATACCGCAGGCGGGGTTACGGTCTCGACGTTTCGCGATATCACAACGCAGGGTTCGTTAACGACGACATCCAACCCGACAGATATCGCGATTGCCGGCCGCGGAATGCTGCCGGTAACCACAACCGCAGCACTGGGACAGACCGGCGGGACCTATCCGTTGATGATGACAACCACCGGATCATTCCAGCCCGACAGCAACGGGATACTCACATCGCAAAGTGGTCTGGCACTGATGGGCTGGCCCGCTGCATCCGACGGCACAATCCCTGCGCAACCGCGGGATAGCGCAGCGGGACTGGAGCCGGTATTTGTAAAACTCAACCAGTTTGCAGCCAACCCCACCACGCAGATCGGCCTCGGCGTAAACCTGCCTGCAGTCGCGACCGAAGCCGGTGCTTCTGGCGCCCCGCTCGAAATTTCAATGGAATACTTTGACAACCTCGGCACGACCAAAACCGTAACGGCGCGCTTCACCCCGGTTATTCCCGCTACCGGCCAGTCCAATGCATGGACCATGGAGATTGTTGATCAGGCCAGCGGCACAACTCCGGTGGCGGAGTTTTCCCTGACGTTCAACGATACACCGACCCAGGGTGGCTCGATTGCTACAGTAGCACCGGTTTTCGGGGGAACTTATGATTCCGCTACCGGCAACATCTCGGTCGCTTTTGCAAGCGGCCCCGTGGACATCGAAGTCGGGGTCCCCGGATCGACAACGCGCCTGACGCAGATGTCCGCCGAGTTCGCTCCCATTTCCTTGTCAAAAAACGGGGCACCGACAGGAAACCTGACCTCCGTCGAGATTGACGAAAACGGTTATATCTCGGCGATCTACGATAGCGGGTTTTCACGGGTAATCTATCAGGTCCCCTTGATTGATGTTCCGAACCCGAACGGCTTGAATGCCCTGAGCAATCAGACGTTCTCGCTCTCCCAGTCGAGTGGTCCGATGTATTTATGGGATGCCGGTTCGGGCCCGACGGGGTCCATGGTTGGCTACGCCCGTGAAGAATCCACGACGGATATTGCGAGAGAGTTGACCGCTTTGATCCAAACGCAGCGGGCGTATTCCTCGAACGCGAAAATCATCCAGACGGTTGATGAGATGCTTCAGGAAACAACGAATATCAAACGCTAGATCAAGGATACCCCGGTGAGTATTTCCATCGCTCTTTCCAATGCCTATTCTGGATTGTTCACAGTTTCCAAAAATGCGGAGATTGTTTCAAGTAACGTCGCGAACGCCCGGACGGAAAACTACAGCCGGCAAGAGGCGGTGTTGTCGAATACCCGTGGCGGGGTTGCTATAAAGAGCATATCACGCGCGCAAGACGCGGGCATCACCGCCACCCGTAGAGCATTCGACGCCGAGCAAGCAGGTCGTGCGATCGAGTCTCGCGCATATGATAGAATTTCCGGCACTGTCGGTTTGCCTGGTGAACCTGGCGCGCTGGCTACTTTATTTTCCGATCTGGAGGTGGCGTTTGTAAATTTGCAGAACGCACCGGATTCCGGTGTTTTGCAGGGTAGGGTCGTGAATGCAGCCAAGCGCATCACAGAAGGCTTTCGACAAATTTCCGACGAGATTTCGGCAACGCGGCTTTCTGCAGACAAAGACATCTTACGGCAGGTCGGGATCGTCAACGAGTCGTTGCGCAGAATCGAGAGCCTGAACAAGGATATTCGTACACTTTCGACATCGGACCAGAATGCCGCGCGCCTGCAGGATGAAAGGCAGGCGCTAATCGACAAAGTTAACTCTATCATTCCGGTCAGGCTAAGCTTCTCGGATTCCGGTGATGTGTCGCTGTTTGCCCGTGGTGGGGTTGTCCTTTTGAACGGTTCCTCACGCGAGCTGACGTTTTCCCCGGTTTCGGCAATTACGCCGGCGATGTCGTATTCGGCCGGGTCCCTGTCAGGTATTTCTGTCGAAGGCACACCAATAAACGTTACCAACGAAAACGCCCCTTTGGGAGGAGGTGCACTTGCAGCCAATTTGCGCGTTCGGGATGTTATTGCGCCCGGAATGCAGACCCAATTGGATGCGCTTGCCCGCGACTTCATAGAGCGCTTTCAAAATTCGTCCATTGATACCACCCTTGCTGCCGGAGATCCGGCATTGATTACGGATGACAATAACGTATTTTCAACCCCGAACGAACTTGGACTATCGAGCCGACTGAAAGTTAACGCTTTGGTCGATATCACCAATGGCGGTGAATTGTGGCGCTTACGAGACGGGTTAGGTGCGGCCTCACCGGGTTTTGCCGGCGACGCAGCTCTGGTATCCCGATTGAAGGGCGCATTTTCCACGCCCGAGCCGGCTCAAACCGGAATGGGAATCGATATTGATATGTCATCCTTCGGATTTGCCAGCGAAATATCTTCGCTGTGGATTTCTGCTTCGAGCATTTCTGAGGAACGACTGTCACTTGCATCCGCAGCGCTGGAAGCAGCGCGACAATCCGAAATAGATATTTCAGGAGTTGATACCGACCAGGAGATGCAGGCGCTGATTGAAATAGAACAGGCATACGCAGCGAATGCACGCGTAATTTCAGTTGTCGACCAGCTAATGCAAAGCTTGCTGGAGATCTAGATGACAACTTTTCCAACCCCCGATTTATTGACATCCATCCAGATGAAATCTCGCCAATCTTTACTAAAGTCACAATTGGCAGTTGCGTCTCTTGAACTCTCAAGCGGCGAGAAGGGCTCGGCCGCAATATCGGCTTCCGGAGAGATCTCCCAGCTATTCGGGATTGAACAGAAGCTGGAAACTCTAAACGCTGATGTGGAGATATTGAAGGTCGCCGGAGGAAAGGCAAATCTGGTACAGCTTGGTTTGGAGAAAATAAGCGAAGGATTAACATCGTTCGCCGAAAAAGGGTTTTCTATTTTGCCCACAGCCAATGCGGGGTCGATAGCGAAAGTTGCGCGCTACGCGAAGGAAGCGCTGGCCGTGTCAATGTCGGCGCTCAACGTCAAATTTGGCCGTCACGCAGTTTTTGCGGGTGCTGCCGTAGCGGAAAATGCTGTAGCGCCGGTCGATGCTCTACTTGCAGACATATCTTCGATAGTCGCCGGAGCCAGTGATGCCACTTCGGTGATAGCCCAGATCGATACCTATTTTATGAGTTCCGGCGGTGGCTTTGAAACCAACATTTATCGTGGTGCACCACAAGCGGCCCCACCATCGGTATTGATGGATGGTCAGGCGTATGAAACTTCTCTTCGCGCCGACTCAGACGAAACCCGGGAGGCACTAAGGTCTTTGGCACTCGGGTTTGCCGCTGGTTCGCCGTCCGGATCATTGGGGCTGATCGCGAGAAGTAGATTGCTGGAGGAGGCGAGTATTGCTGCCGTACAGGCAAACAAAGACATCGTTGATGTGCGTGGAGGGATTGGCTCTACAGAAGAGGCGATTGAGCAAAGCATGGCTTTTACGCGATCACTAAAAGTATCTACAGAACTGGAGCGCTCGAACATCCGTTCTGTGGAGCCGTTTGAGGTGGCAACGCGCATTGAGGCGCTTCAGTTGCAGCTAGAATCCGTTTACACGCTAACTTCCCGCCTCGCTGACCTGTCGTTAACAAAGTATCTGAGGTAGTCTGTGAGGGCGCGTTTCAAATTCCTGTTTCCTCTGTACGTTCTGTTTTCTGTCGTATCGGCTTTTCCCCTCGCTGCGGGAGAGGCGCGTATCAAGGATTTGGTGGAGTTCGACGGAGTTCGTGGAAATGATCTGGTGGGGTATGGATTGGTCGTTGGTTTGAATGGAACCGGCGATGGTATGCGTAACTCGCCGTTTACCGAGGAGGCGCTCTCCAATTTACTGGAACGGCTGGGGATCAATATTTCCGGTGAGCAAATTCGCCCCAAGAACGTGGCCGCTGTTCTGGTAACCGCCACGCTCCCGCCCTTTGTTCGGGCGGGGGCACAAATTGATGTGAATGTCTCTGCCATAGGCGATTCAAAGAGTCTTTCTGGCGGGACACTTATTATGACACCCCTGAACGCGGCGGATGGCAATATTTATGCAGTGGCGCAAGGTTCGATTCTGGCGGGTGGTGTCTCGGTATCCGGGGATGCGGCGCAGGTTACGCGCGGGGTTCCGACGGCGGGGGTTATTCCATCTGGCGCGCGGGTGGAGCGGGAAATCGAGTTCGTACTCGACGAGATGCGCGTATTGCGATTGGCTGTTCGCGATCCCGACTTTACGACCGCAGCGCGAATTGAGGTTGCCATAAACGAGTACTTTTCAAAACCCGTCGCCCGCATGCTGGATTCTGGCACTGTCGAGCTGGATATAGCTGCTGCGGAGGTCCGGAGCCCTGCGCATCTGATCAGTATGCTCGAAAACCTCAAGGTAGAACCGGCACAAAAGGCAAGAGTTGTAGTCGATCAACGGTCGGGAACAATCGTATTGGGTGCGGATGTCCGGATATCGCAAGTTGCCATCTCACAAGGGGGGCTGACGTTGCGCGTTCAGGAAGATCCGCTGGTTGTCCAACCTAATCCGTTCTCTCAAGGTGGTAGTCCAATCGTGGTGCCACGAACCACGGTCGGAATAGAAGAGGGCCGCGGAAAGGGCCTCGCGATTGTCGAAGACTCTGTAACACTTCCAGAAGTTATAGCAGGACTGAACGCATTGGGCGTGTCTACGCGCGATATGATAGATATACTTAAGGCAATTAAAGCGGCTGGCGCTTTACATGCAGAGTTCATAGTGCAGTAGAGAGCAAACGTGTCGCGATAAATTTAAAATATGAAAAAAATTCGCAACATTTATCTTGCCTGCAGTAACGGCATCTGCCATTAATAGACCGAACGGTCGGCTAATTACGAGAATAGGCCGCTTGCTGGAGGTATCTATGGTAGAAGCATTTATTTGCGATTCTATTCGCACGCCCATCGGCCGATATGGCGGCGCGCTATCTTCGGTGCGCGCAGACGATCTGGCCGCCATTCCTTTGGGTTACCTGAAGGAAAAGAACCTGCAGGCAGACTGGGCGGCGGTCGATGACCTGATTATGGGCTGTGCAAACCAGGCCGGTGAAGACAACCGGAATGTGGGGAGGATGGCGGCTCTTCTGGCTGGGTTGCCCATTGATGTTCCCGGAACAACGGTTAACAGATTATGCGGATCCGGTATGGATGCTGTAGGTATGGCCGCGCGTGCGATCAAGGCTGGAGATCAGGATTTCATTTTAGCTGGCGGCGTCGAAAGTATGAGTCGGGCACCATTTGTCATGCCAAAGGCCACAGCCGCTTTTAGTCGATCGAATACGGTGTTTGATACGACGATAGGCTGGCGTTTCATAAATCCTGTGATGAAGGAAAAGTATGGCGTCGATTCCATGCCGGAGACCGCCGACAACGTGGCCGCGGATTTCGGAATAAGCCGCGAAGATCAGGACGCCTTCGCACTCCGGTCACAACAGCGGTGGGCAGATGCTCAGGCGCGCGGGGTTTATGTCGAGGAAATTGTTCCGGTTACAATTCCTCAACGCAGAGGGGAGGCGAAACTTGTCGATACGGATGAACACCCGCGTCCCGACACGACCATGGAAAAGCTCGCGAAGCTTCGCGGAATAAACGGCGTGGAGAAAACGGTAACTGCGGGAAATTCTTCTGGTGTCAATGATGGCGCGGCCGCAATTCTGGTGGCTTCGGAAGCGGCCGCAATCAAGCATGGACTTACGCCAATGGCACGGGTGGTCGGAATGGCGGTTGCGGGCGTTGATCCGCGGATCATGGGTATCGGTCCGGCACCAGCGGTTCGAAAGGTTCTGGCGCGTACCGGCCTGACGCTGGAGCAAATGGATGTCATCGAGTTGAACGAAGCGTTTGCCGCACAAAGTCTCGCAGTATTGCGTGAACTGGGTTTGCCGGACGATGCACCACATGTGAACCCGAACGGAGGGGCCATTGCGATCGGGCATCCGTTGGGAATGAGCGGCGCGCGCCTGGTTTTAACCGCAACACGACAGCTTCACCGGACGGGTGGGCGATATGCGCTTGCCACGATGTGTATCGGGGTTGGTCAGGGTATTGCGATCATACTCGAACGGGTTTGAGGAGGAAAATGGATGTATGCACAGGTTGTCGAAGGAAGTGGCAAGGGAGTGAAATCCGCCAAGGATATGTCGCCCGAGGAGCTGGACTTCCAGAGCAAAATTGATGCCGGCCAGAAGATAGAACCGAAAGAATGGATGCCGGAAGGCTATCGTAAAACCCTGATCCGCCAGATCAGCCAGCACGCGCATTCCGAGGTTGTCGGGCAGCTGCCGGAAGGAAACTGGATCACACGGGCGCCGACTCTGGAACGCAAGGCGATCCTCTTGGCGAAGGTTCAGGACGAAGCGGGCCATGGGTTGTATCTTTACAGCGCTGCAGAAACCCTCGGGATTTCGCGTGACGAAATGTATGACCAGTTGCATTCCGGCAAGGCCAAGTATTCGTCAATCTTCAACTATCCAACACTGAACTGGGCTGACATCGGTGCGGTGGGCTGGTTGGTTGACGGTGCAGCGATCATGAATCAGGTCGCATTGCAGCGGACATCCTACGGGCCCTATTCCCGCGCCATGATCCGAATTTGCAAAGAGGAAAGTTTTCACCAGCGTCAGGGTTTCGATATCATGATGAAAATGTGCCGCGGGACCGACGCACAAAAAGCCATGGCGCAGGATGCCATGAACCGGTTCTGGTGGCCGGCGCTGATGATGTTTGGCCCGTCGGACAAGGATTCAGTCCACTCGGCCGAAAGCATGGCGTGGAAAATCAAGATCAACACCAATGACGAGCTGCGCCAGAAATTCGTCGACCAGACGGTTCCGCAAGCCGAGTATCTCGGCCTTACGATCCCGGACGAAAACCTTTCCTGGAATGAAGAAAAGGGCGGGTATGATTTCACCGATCCGGATTGGGACGAGTTTTTTCAGGTGATCTCCGGCAATGGTCCATGCAACGCCGAGCGGATGCGCGCGCGCACCGAAGCCTGGGACCAGGGCGCGTGGTTTCGCGACGGTCTGAGCGCCTATGCTGAAAAACACGCTGGTGACAACGCAAATCAGGGAGTGAAAGATGTCTAAAGAATGGCCCCTCTGGGAAGTATTTATTCGCGGCCAGCATGGTCTGAGCCACCGTCATGTCGGCAGTCTGCATGCGCCGGATTCCGAGATGGCAATCAGGAATGCGCGCGACGTCTATACCCGCCGGAACGAGGGGGTAAGCATCTGGGTCGTCAAGGCCGCAGATATTACCGCGACCTCGCCAAGCGAAAAAGGCCCGCTATTCGAACCGTCAAACGACAAGGTTTACAGACACCCGACGTTCTTCAACATTCCCGACGAAGTAGGAGCGATGTAATGTCCGGCGACAACGACTTGTTCGAGTTTCTGCTGCGCATGGGGGACAACACCCTGGTTTTGGGTCACCGTGTGTCCGAATGGTGTGGCCATTCTCCGGTTCTGGAGGAAGATATCGCGCTGGCCAATGTTGCGCTTGATCTGATTGGCCAAACGCGGATGTGGCTGGATTTTGCAGGTGACGTCGAGGGAAAAGGCCGGGATGCCGATGCGCTCGCCTACCGCCGCGATGTCTGGGATTTCCGCAACGCGCTGCTTGTCGAGCGTCCGAACGGAAACTTTGGTGAAACCCTGATGCGGCAATTCCTGTTCGACGCCTGGCATCATGCCATGCTGTCGCGTTTGGCGGAGTCCGGCGATGACCGTATTGCCGCGATCGCCGCAAAAGCAGTGAAGGAAGCGGCCTATCATCTTGAGCGTTCGGCCGATCTGGTGGTCCGGCTCGGGGATGGCACAAGCGAGAGCCACGAAAAAATGCAGGACGCTCTTGACGATTACTGGCCATATACGGGCGAATTGTTTGCCGCGGATTCGGTTGACGAGGTTTTGATTGCGCGAGGTATCGTGCCGGAATTGGATACCGTTCGTTCCGAATGGGATCAGACGGTCAATCGAATTCTGACTGATGCGACCCTGAATATTCCGGATGGTTCTTTCCAGCATAAAGGTGGTAAAACCGGCACACATACAGAGCACCTCGGACATATCCTGACGGAAATGCAGTTTTTACAGCGGGCCTATCCGGACGCGAGCTGGTAAATTCGATGGTGCAGCAAGGCAAGCCAGATGTGGAACAGATATGGAAATGGCTGGATACGGTTCCCGATCCGGAAATTCCGGTTATTTCTCTTGTTGATCTTGGCATCATTCGCGACGTTGTGTGGAATGACGGCTGTTTGCGCGTGACAGTAACGCCTACCTACTCCGGCTGCCCGGCGACGAGCATCATCAATCTTGATATCGAAACGGCCCTATTGGATCGCGGGATAGAAAAAATCGAGATTGTAAAAGTGCTTTCGCCGCCGTGGTCAACCGGCTGGATATCCGAAAGCGGCCGCGAGAAATTGCGTGCATACGGAATTGTTCCCCCGCAAGAGGGGACAGCCTGCGGAACCGGAGGGTCGTCACCCGAAGTTTCCTGCCCGCGGTGTGACTCGAAAAACACCGAACTGGTTAGCAAGTTCGGCTCCACTCCCTGCAAATCCAGTTACCGCTGCAAGGATTGTCTGGAACCGTTCGACTACTTCAAATGTATTTAGGAGACCGAAAATGACCAAATTCCATGCGCTCAAGGTAACGGATGTGCAAAACACGATCCGTGATGCGGTTGTTGTCACGCTGCAACCCGAAGAAACAGATGCCGCGAATTTCGAGTTTATTCAGGGTCAATATCTGACGTTCCGCAAAGAAGTGGATGGCGAGGAAATTCGCCGGTCGTACTCGATTTGCTCCGGCAAGGATGATGGTGTGTTGCGTATCGGGATCAAGCGGGTAAGTGGCGGTCGGTTTTCCAACTGGGCAAATGACAACCTGAAGCCCGGCGATACGCTGGAGGCCATGCCGCCAACGGGCGGATTTCACGCGCCGCTGCAGGCCGATGCACAGAAGCACTACCTCGGGTTTGCGGGAGGGAGCGGGATCACACCCGTTCTTTCGATCATAAAAACCACGCTTGCGCGTGAACCCGCTAGCCAGTTCACACTGCTGTATGCGAACCGCTCCGTCAGCACGATCATGTTCCGCGAAGAACTAGAAGACCTGAAAAACATCTATATGGGGCGCTTCAATGTTATCCATATTCTGGAGGACGATGCGCAGGAAATCGATTTGTTTACGGGAAGAATTGACGCAAAAAAATGCGAAGCCCTGTTTTCCGGATGGATCGATATCGATGCCGTGGATCTGGCCTATATTTGCGGACCGGAACCGATGATGCTCGGGATTGTCGAGGCTCTGAAACAGCATGGAATTGACGAGAGCCGGATAAAATATGAGTTGTTTGAGACCGCGGCCGCCACTGGTCAGCGGGCAGAACAGCCTTCGCCCCGGCGTGCAGAGGGTTTGGAAGAGGTTGAGGCGTCGGTGACGCTCGACGGAACCACCCGTGTTTTCCGGATGTCGAAAACGGGCCAGTCGCTGCTCGAGGCAGCACTGGAAAATCATCTCGATGTCCCGTTTTCCTGCAAATCGGGAATTTGCTCGACCTGCAAAGCGAAAGTGCTGGAAGGAGAGGTGGAAATGGTGGCGAACCATGCTCTCGAGGATTACGAGGTCGAGCAGGGTTACGTCCTCACATGTCAGTGTCATCCGGTTTCCGATCGGGTCGCCGTTGATTACGATCAGTAGCCACCGGGATTTTACTTTGCTATCCTGAAACGGATTTTGTGTCGGGGTAGCAAATGAAATACATATTGGCGATAGATCAGGGCACGACCTCCAGCCGTGCAATTCTGTTTGACGCAGACATGCGGGTTGCCGCTGTTGCACAGCAGGAGTTCACACAGGTTTTTCCGGCTTCGGGCTGGGTCGAGCATGATCCGGAAGAAATATGGTCAAGCGTGGTAAGCGTTTGCCGCAAAGTCGGCGAGGAGGTCCCTGACGGTTCGATTGCCGCTATCGGAATCACAAACCAACGAGAGACTACTGTCGTTTGGAACAGTCAAACCGGTGCTCCGATCTATAACGCCATTGTCTGGCAGGACCGCCGTACATCCACGTATTGTGACCAGCTGCGGGCCGAGGGTTTTAGCGAAACAGTGCAGGGTCGCACCGGTCTGTTGCTCGATCCGTATTTCTCGGGAACCAAGCTCAAGTGGATTCTCGACAATGTTGAAGGCGCGCGGAATCTGGCTGCGCACGGGGAGTTGGCCTTCGGGACTATCGACAGCTTTCTTCTCTGGCGCCTAACGGGAGGCACGGTCCATGCAACCGATGCAACAAATGCTGCCCGCACGATGCTGTACGACATCAAAAAGGGGTGTTGGGACACGAAGATTTGCGAGAAGCTGGATATCCCGGTCTCGCTCCTTCCGGAAGTCCGCGATTGTGCTGCGGATTTCGGGTATGCTGATCCTTCGATATTGGGGAGCGAAATACCGATTTGCGGAATAGCCGGAGATCAGCAGGCTGCAACCATCGGGCAGGCGTGTTTCGAGCCGGGAATGATGAAGGCGACCTACGGCACGGGGTGTTTTGCCCTGATGAATACGGGGGCAAACCTTGTGCTCTCGAAAAACCGCTTGCTCGGGACCATTGCCTATCAACTGGATGGCAAGACGACCTATGCCCTAGAGGGTTCGATTTTTGTTGCCGGTGCTGTGGTGCAGTGGTTGCGCGACGGTCTGGGAATTATCGAAAATGCTGCCGATACACAAAGGATGGCTGAGTCGGCAGACCCAGACCAGCAGATTTACCTTGTTCCGGCGTTCACCGGTTTGGGCGCCCCCTACTGGGATGCCGAAGCGCGGGGGGCAATCTTCGGGTTGACCCGCAACACTGGCCGGAATGA
>WFTU01000360.1 GCA_015485375.1 Paracoccaceae bacterium
ATTACAACATGGGCGGTATTCCGACCAACTATCACGGCGAGGTTCTGGCCCCGACCGAAGATGACCCCGATCGCGTCTTGCCCGGCCTGATGGCTGTGGGCGAGGCCGGCTGTGCCTCGGTCCACGGTGCAAACCGCCTCGGGTCCAATTCCCTGATCGACCTCGTGGTGTTCGGCCGTGCCGCTGCTATCCGCGCCGGTGAAATCGTCAATCCGAACGAGAAAAACGCTCCGCTCAACGAAGCATCGCTCGATAAGGCAATGGAGCGTTTCGACGGTCTGCGCCATGCGGACGGGGCGATCCCCACTGCCGAGCTGCGCCTCGAAATGCAGAAAACCATGCAGAACGACGCGGCCGTGTTCCGCTCTTCCAAGTCGCTGGCCGAGGGTGTCGAGACAATGTCCGGCGTTGCCGCGAAGCTCTCCGACCTCAAAGTCACCGACCGCTCACTGGTCTGGAACTCCGACCTGATGGAAACGCTGGAACTGACCAACCTGATGCCGAACGCGCTGGCAACGATCAACTCGGCCGAGGCCCGCAAGGAGTCCCGTGGCGCCCACGCGCACGAGGATTTCCCCGATCGCGACGATGTCAACTGGCGTAAACATACGCTGGCGAAGGTTGACGCGGACGGCAAAGTTACGCTTTCCTATCGCGGCGTTCATCTGGAGCCGTTAACCAAACAGGAAGATGGCGGGATCGATCTGGCGAAAATCGCCCCGAAAGCCCGCGTCTACTAGGAAGGAAGGATCAAATGCCCCGGATTTCTACCATAGTTGTAGTTGCTACCGTGATTGTCGCGGCCTGCACTCCGCGGCAGATGACCTACGCCGAAGCCCGTGAATACTGCCAAGAAAAGGCAGATGCCGCCGCCGGTCCGCAAGGCGAAATCGGCGTCAGCACCGGAACCTCCGGCACCAACTTCAGTTTCGGCATCTCCGTCAGTGACTCTTTTCTGCGTGGAGATGACCCGAATGTGGTCTATGATACCTGCATGAACGAATTATCCGCCAACGGACAAATTTCAGGAGTTGCAGAATGAAACCGATTACCCTCGCTGTCGTAGCCACATCCCTTCTTGTTCTGGGCGCTTGCGCCGAGCAGATCACAAAACAATCCATCGAACGCAATGCTGTCATCGCGTCACTGAACCTGACGCCTGACGAACAGAATATCTGGAACACCCTGACACCGGCACAGCAGGATCGCGCGATTCTGTTTATTCAGAACGGCGGCACCCTGATCGCCTCTCTCGGAGACAAATAAAAAATGGTTGAATTCTCTCTTCCGAAAAATTCCCGCATGACTGTCGGGAAGACATGGCCGAAACCCGAAGGCAAGAACGTGCGCGCCTTCAGGATTTACCGCTATGATCCGGATTCCGGAGAGAACCCGCGTGTGGATACCTATTACATCGACCTCGACGATTGCGGGCCGATGATTCTGGACGCACTGCTCAAGATCAAGAACGAGATCGACCCCACCCTAACCTTCCGCCGCTCCTGCCGCGAGGGGATCTGCGGGTCCTGCGCGATGAATATCGACGGGATCAACACCCTTGCCTGTATCTACGGCATGGACGAGATCAAGGGCGACGTCAAAATCTATCCGCTGCCGCATATGCCGGTGGTCAAGGACCTGATCCCCGATCTCACCCATTTCTATGCCCAGCACGCCAGCATCATGCCGTGGCTGGAAACCAAGACCCGCCGTCCGGAAAAGGAATGGCGCCAGTCGATCGAGGATCGCAAAAAACTCGATGGCCTGTATGAGTGCGTGATGTGCGCCAGCTGCTCCACCTCCTGCCCCAGCTACTGGTGGAACGGCGACCGTTACCTCGGGCCGGCGGCACTGCTGCATGCCTATCGCTGGATCATCGATTCCCGTGACGAGGCGACCGGCGAACGTCTGGACGAGCTGGAAGACCCGTTCAAACTCTACCGTTGCCACACGATCATGAACTGCACCAACACCTGTCCGAAGGGCCTGAACCCGGCGAAAGCGATTGCCGAGATCAAAAAACTGATGGTCGAACGGACGATGTAGGTCGCGCATGGGGAATTGTCCGTGAAATATCCACCGCAATTCCCCGCGCCCGACGATCAGGCAGACCGGAAATCCGTCGAGCCGGTTGTTTGTTATCCGGTTGATACATTGCCACCACCGGATGTGGCGCTCTATGCCGCCGCGCGGCGAAACCTAACCCTTGTTTCCGATACCATAGTGCCCCCGCGCGACGCGCGCAGCTTCGAGGTTCCGGCGGGCCATTTCTTCCGCATCACCAGCATCGAGGGGCCACAGGTCGGTGATCTGAACCTATGGAACCTGAACAATCCTGACGAGCGTTTCTATAGCGGCAAAACCCGCGCCCTGCACGGCACCCATGTCAGCACCGGCGATCGCCTCTGGAGCAACTTCCCCTATCTGCGCCCGATGG
>WFTU01000361.1 GCA_015485375.1 Paracoccaceae bacterium
CCAGATCGGTATCGATCCGGGCGATCTTGCGTCGGGCCTCGAGCGCCTCACTGGCGAGTTCGCGGATCAGCTCGGCGGTGGCGGCCTCGCCCGGCACGGCGATCTTCTGGGCGCGGGCCGCCTGCAGCGCCCCTTCGGCCAGGGCGTGAACCCCGTGCAGATGCGGTGTCTTCTTAAGGTGCGCGACGAGGCGGGCCTTTCCGGCGCGGCGGATTTCAGCCGGGGTGACGTATTTCGAGAGCAGCGCCAGCGGCCCCTTGCAGGTGACGTCGAGCCCGCGTTCGAGCCCCGGATGGATGCCGCACAGCAGTCCGCGCAGGCGGGCCAGGCGGCGGGTCTGGTCGTCGACCAGGTCGCGGCGGCGCCCGACCTTGAGGCGCAGCGCGACGCGGGTATCGTCGTCGGGCATGATCGGGCGCAGATCGCGGGTGCGCACCAGTTCGGCGATGGTGCGCGCGTCGCGCGGGTCGGACTTGCGCTCGCCGCCGGCAAAGCCCTGGCCGGCCCGATTGACCGCAATGCCCGGCGTGTGGACCAGCGCGAAGCCTGCGGCCAGCAGCATCGCTTCGAGGAAGCGGGCGAAAGAGCCCACCACGTCGAGGCCGATCACCACTTCGCCATCGAGCCGGCGCAACGCCGCGATCAGGGTATCGATCGCCGCCGTGTCGTCAACGCCCACCGCCCAGTGGGTCGTCTTGGCCGCATCTATGCCGATGCATGTTCGCATGAGTTTGCCTCCCTTCCGGATATGTCCCGCATGCCCCGTCTCGCCGGCATCGCCTTACATAGCCATCGAGGGCATCGCGTAATCAGCGGTCGTTCCCGGGCGGCGATACGGGCGGCACAGCGACCCAAGCCATCGAGGACAGCCAGCATGACAGCCATACCCGCATCGCCTGCGCCCAAGCAGCTTCTCACGGACATGGACGCCAAGAAAAGGGGTAAGGCGGCATGAGCGGGCGAAAAATGCTTCGTGTGTTCAGCTATGATGTGTCCGACGACAAGCGTCGTAGGCACGTAGCGCGCATCCTCGAACGGGTAGGAACCAGAGTGCAATACTCGGTTTTCGAAGTCCGCGTTTCAAAACGAGAACTTTCCAGTCTGGTTGAAGAAATCGAAAGCTCAGTGTCGCAAAACGATAGCGTTCGCGTCTACACGCTTGGCGGGAGATCAGCGCGGAGCAGTCAGACCATCGGCGCTGGAACACCTATCGATTGCGGCCAGGGACATTGGTTGTTTTGAGAGTTCGTTCCAACCGCCCTGTGCACTGACCGTTACCCATTCTATCGAGGTGGACTTGTGCAGAATTCGTGTCGCTCCAGCTTCTCATCCAAGCCGCGTTTGCTCCGAATGCCACAGGTTCTTACGATTCCAAGGCAGAATCCAGTTCTCAGAAATTGCTCGCCTCCGCGCTATGGCCGCGGACCATGGTGCCGCTGATCGCGGGCGATACCGTAGGAGTGTTTTCGGGCGGCGGATAGATGTTTCGCGGTGAACCACACGTCGTTCTGGCAGGCGAAGGTGGGGAGAGTCAGGCACATCATGCTGCCGCAATGGCGAGAGGACGGCTTCATCCATATGCCGGAGCACGAGTCCAAGGTGATCTTGGTGCGCGCTGTGCCTTGGCTGTGGTTGGCCTCGACGGTCTGGAAGCCGCGATTGCCATCCGCGACGTGCGCACCCTGCTTGCATTTTCGCGCATGGTGCCAAGCGTCTTGTCCGACCGTTGTACGGCTCGGTACCACCGAGCTGTTCCTGGCGCTGATCGCCGGCGTGGCGGTCACGCTGAAGGAATTTGGATGGACCCGGAAACAAGGATGTTGGGCGCCTGTCCCTTCCAGCTACCCGGCGCTATGATTGCGGGATGAAAGATGCCGATGAAAAACGCATTGCAGCCAAGCTGGCCAAAACCCTCGCCATGCTGTGCGTGCGCAATTCAAAACTCGAAGACCTGCATGCGGGCACTACACCGGTCAGCAAGACCGGGGACTATTCGGACCTGGTGGTGATCGATGCCGAAGGGCGGGAAATCCCGTGGACCGAGGTCTCGCATCTTGACGACGAGACCATGCTCGCACTGATGCGCCAGATCGTCAATCGGCTGTACACCTTCCACCTGATGACCGATGACCCGAGGCTGCGAGAGA
>WFTU01000362.1 GCA_015485375.1 Paracoccaceae bacterium
CAGCCCCCCGACCCCGCTATAAGAGGCAATCCGCTGCCCGACGCGCAGGTTCTCCACCCCCGCACCCAGCGCATCGACGGTGGCGCAAATCTCCATGCCGGGCGAAAACGGCAGGTCGAATTTTTCCTGATACCTGCCCTGCACGATCAATGTGTCGCCAAAATTGATGCCGCAGGTGTGGACGCGCACCCGCACCTCGCCCGCTTCCGGCTCCGGTATCGCCACCTCGTCCAGCACCATCGGTTCGCCCAGTGTGTGTAACCGCATCGCCCGCATGGAATTCCCCTTTATTTCCGCAAAGCCAAAACCATGGCCGCCACATTAAACGCCCCCGCCAGCAGCGCAACCGCCACAAAACCGAAGGCCTCGTAAACCCCGCCCATCAACAATATCCCCAGCGTCGCGGCGGCATAGGTCACACTGCTATACAGCCCCATCACCGCCCCGCGGTTTTGCGGCGCCAGCGCGTTCAGCCCGACCACGATCATGTTGAGGATGAAATGGTTGATAAAACCCCAGACAAATATCATCACCAGAAACAGCGGAAAACTCCCCGCAAGCCATAGCGAAGCCAACAGCGTCGAGGTCAGCACCAGCGCCACCGGCAAGGCCCGCACCCGCCCGATCCGGTCCACCAGCGCCGCGCCGAACACCGCCAGCCCGAACCCCAGCCCGTAAAGCAGCGCATTCAGCCCCGCCGCCCCCGCCGAAACCCCGAAGGCCGCGCGGGTATGATCCCCGAGATAGGCATAGGTGCCGTAAAACGCCATCATGAAAAACAGCGTGATCCCGTATTGCACCAGCCCGCCCTTCAGGAACAGCGGCCGGAACCGCCCCATCCGCACCCGTGCCTCCGCCTTGCCGCTCGAGGGCAACAGCAGCCAGTTCAACCCCGCCGCCAGCAGCGCCACACCGCCAACGATCTCCAGCATCAGCCGCCAGCCGACCAGTTGCGCCAGAAACGCCCCCAGCGGCACCGCCGCCACCATCGCCACCGACCAGCCGAAAATCACGCGCGACATATACCGCGCCTCCTGCCCTTTCGGGGAAATCATCGCGGTAATCCCGTAAACCGCCGGCAGCGCCACCCCCGCACCGGCGCCTGCCAGCCCCTGCATCAGCGCCAGCGTCACCCAGCCCGTCGCAAAGCCCGAGCCGAACTGCGCCAGCCCCACCAGCAGCATCGCCAGCGCCAGTGCCCTCGACAGCCCGAACCCGTCGAGCGACCGGCCCAGCCACAGTGCCGTGACCGCGGTGCCGGCGCTATAGGCCGCCAGCGCCCGCCCGGTCACACCGGCACTCTCGCCAAAGCCTTGCGCGATGTCGGTCAGCACCGGTGACAGCAACAACCCGTTGCTCCCCACCAGCGCCACGCTCACCATAAGAATAAAGACAGACCTGTTCATGGCGCCAACCTACCCCCGCGCGCAACAGCCGTTAAACCCCTGACGCGGCGTCGCCATTTCACCCGCCCGCGCAGGCTGTTCTTGCCAAACGGCTCAAAGCCCCTTAAGTGGGCACCAAACGGGGCTGCCGACATGCGCAGCCCCGCTCGTATTTTTGAAGGAAGCACACCCATGGATATGCGTAACGTCGCTATCATCGCCCACGTCGACCACGGCAAAACCACACTGGTTGACGAGATTCTGAAGCAGTCCGGCCTCTATCGTGACAACGAGGCGCAGCAGGAACGCGCGATGGACTCCAACGATCTGGAGCAGGAACGCGGCATTACCATCCTTGCCAAGGCCACCTCGGTTGAATGGGACGGCGTGCGCGTCAATATCGTCGACACCCCCGGCCACGCCGATTTCGGTGGCGAGGTGGAACGCATCCTGTCGATGGTCGACGGCGTGATCCTGCTGGTCGATGCCGCCGAAGGCCCGATGCCGCAAACCAAATTCGTGACCGCCAAGGCGCTGGCGCTGGGCCTGCGCCCGATTGTGGTGCTGAACAAGGTTGACAAACACGACGCCGAACCGGACCGCGCGCTGGACGAGGTCTTCGACATGTTCGCCAACCTCGGTGCCGACGATGACCAGCTCGATTTTCCGGTGCTGTATGCCTCCGGCCGCTCCGGCTGGGCCGACGCCGAACTGGACGGGCCGCGCAAGGACCTCAAAGCGATGATGGAACTGATCATCGAACACGTCCCCGCCCCCGCACAGATTGCGCACCGCGACGAGCCCTTCCGTATGCTGGCCACCACGCTCGGCGGTGACGCCTTCCTCGGCCGCCTGCTGACCGGCCGCGTTGAATCCGGCACCGTCAAAGCGGGTGACAACATCAAGGCGCTCTCGCGCGAGGGCGAATTGATCGAGAACTTCCGCGTCACCAAGGTTCTGGCCTATCGCGGTCTGGAACAGTCCCCGATCGACGTGGGCGAGGCAGGCGACATCGTCGCCATCGCCGGTATGAAAACCGCCACCGTGGCCGACACGCTCTGTGACAAGGACGTGACCGAGGCCATCCCCGCGCAGCCCATCGACCCGCCCACCATTACGGTTACTTTCGGTATCAACACCTCGCCCCTCGCCGGTCGTGACGGGGACAAGGTGCAGTCGCGTGTCATCCGTGACCGCCTGCTGAAAGAGGCTGAATCCAACGTCGCTATCCGCGTCAACGACACCCCGGGCGGCGACGCCTTCGAGGTTGCCGGTCGCGGCGAGCTGCAAATGGGTGTGCTGATCGAGAACATGCGCCGCGAGGGGTTCGAGTTGTCGATCTCCCGCCCGCAAGTGCTGTTCCGCGACATCGACGGCGTGCGCCACGAGCCGATTGAAGAGGTCACCGTGGATGTGGACGACGAATATTCCGGCGCGGTGATCGAGAAACTGACCCAGCGCAAGGGCGAGTTGGTGGAAATGCGCCCCGGCGGCGTCGGCAAGACCCGCATCGTGGCCCATGTGCCGTCACGCGGCCTGATCGGCTACCACGGGCAATTCCTGACCGATACCCGCGGCACCGGCGTTATCAACCGGATTTTCCACGAATGGGCGCCGTTCAAAGGCGCGATCGAGGGCCGGCGCGCCGGCGTCCTGATTTCCATGGAAGACGGCGAATCCGTTGCCTACGCCCTGTTCAATCTGGAGGACCGCGGCAAGTTCTTCATCGGTGTGCAGGAAAAAGTCTATCAGGGCATGATCATCGGCGAACATTCCCGCGGCAACGACCTCGAGGTCAACCCGATCAAGGGCAAGAAACACTCCAACGTCCGCGCCTCCGGCAAGGACGAGGCCGTCGTGCTGACCACCCCGACCCGCATGTCGCTCGAGGAGGCCATCGCCTATATCGACAATGACGAGCTGGTCGAGGTCACACCGAAAAACATCCGCCTGCGCAAACGCCACCTCGACCCGCACGAGCGCAAGCGCGAGGCGAAAAAGCTCGAAGGCTGACACCGGTCCCCGTTGCGATATGCAAAAGCCCTTCCCCCGGGTCAATTGCATATTGCAACGCATTTCGCGGGAATTTCGGTAATTCTTGGTAAACGCCGGCCACCAATATTTCCGGCTAATATATTTTTTGTATATGTTTCCGGTTTTTACCGCCTGTTTACAGCACCTTACAAAATTTCTTACAATTATTCCAGTTTTTTCGCCCTTATGCGTATATTTTGGCACGATTCTTGCATATATACGGGTAGGGACAAGACACTAATAATGGTCTGAATTGGAGTATAGTAAATGAAACACCCGGTAGATGTTCACGTTGGTAAGCGCATCCGTCACCGCCGCTGGATGGTGGGCATGACCCAGCAGCAGCTCGGCGAGATCGTCGGAATCAAATTCCAGCAGATCCAGAAATACGAGACCGGCATGAACCGCGTCAGCGCCTCCCGTCTCTGGGATATCGCCGCCGCTCTCGATGTCGCGATCAGCTTCTTCTTCGAAGGTCTGGACGCCGCGGCCGACGACATGGTGCACAAAGCCACCTCCGAGGACAAACTGCAGGGTGACCTGCTGGCCGACAAAGAGGCCCTCGAACTGGTGCGTGCCTACTACAACATCCCCGAACAGCAGCGCCGCCGCCTGTTCGATCTGGCCCGTGTCCTCGGCGAAAACGCCGCCTAGGGTCACTTCGGCCGATTGACTGGCCCGCCAACATGTGAAATCCCCGTGACCATCTGGCCACGGGGATTTTTCATGCACATGACACCGGAACTGCAAAACGAACTGCTCGCCACCGCCAACGCGCTGGCCGATGCGGCGCGCAATGTCATCCTGCCCTATTTCCGCACGCCGCTTGTGACCGACAACAAGGACCCGTCCGCCTTCGACCCCGTCACCATCGCCGACCGCGAGGCCGAAGCCGCCATGCGCGAGATCCTCGCCACCCGCCGCCCCGACGACGCCGTTCTGGGCGAGGAGTTCGGCCACACCCCCGGCACCTCCGGCCTCACATGGGTCCTCGACCCCATCGACGGCACCCGCGCTTTCATCTCCGGCGCCACCTCCTGGGGTGTGCTGGTCGGGTTGAACGCAGGCGAAGCCCCGATCCTCGGCCTGATCGACCAACCCTACATTGGCGAGCGTTTCACAGGCGCCTTCGGACAAGCCACCCTGACCACCACCAGCGAAACCCGCCCGATCGCCACGCGCTCCACGCCGCTTTCCGAAGCCACCCTGTTCACAACCTTCCCCGAAGTCGGCACCCCGACCGAACAGCAGGGCTTCGAGGCCGTCAGCGCCAAGGCCCGCCTCACCCGTTTCGGTCTCGATTGCTATGCCTACGCCCTGCTCGCCATGGGCCAGATCGATCTGGTGATCGAGGCGCAACTGAACCCCTACGACGTGCAAGGCCCGATTGCGGTCATTGAAAACGCCGGCGGAATCGTCACCGACTGGCAGGGCAACCCCGCCCACAACGGCGGTCGTCTGCTCGCGGCAGGCAGCAAGGCCCTCCACGCCGAAGTACTGGAAATCCTGCGCGCCTACTGACGCGCCTGCTCCACCAGTTCCAGCACCTTCGGCCCCATATCCGCCGCAATCCGCGCCACCCCTTCGGGGCTCGGGTGCGTGGCATCCGCCTGCATCAAGGTCAGGTCCGGCAAGCCCCCCTCGGAGATCCCCGCCAGAAAATTCGGATAGAACACCGCGCCGTATTTCTCTGCCAGTTCCGGATACATCGCGGCAAAGGCCGCCTCGAACTCCGGTCCGTAATTCTTCGGCGCAGGCAGCCCCACCAGCATCACCGGCAGCCCCTTCCCCGTCACCGCCGCCAGAATCCCGTCCAGATTGGCGCGGCTGTCCTCGGGGAACAGCCCGCGCAGCAGGTCGTTGCCGCCCAGCGCCACAATCACCCCGTCCACATCATCCCCCAGCGTCCAGCCGATCCGCGCCAGCCCGCCCGCCGTGGTATCGCCACTCACCCCCGCATTGACCAGCACCACATCCGGCGCGCCGTTGTCATTCAGCCACACCTGCAACTGCGGCACAAAACCGTCCGCCTCGGCCAGCCCGTAACCCTGCGTCAGGGAATCCCCGAATGCCACGATTGTGACTTTTTCCGCCGCCGCCGCTGGCATAGCCTGCAAGGAAAGCATAGCTACAAGCATAACCCGCCACATTCCGAAGGTCCTGAACCCCATGACAACTCCTGTAATCCGCCTTGACGACACCCGCCTGACCCTTTCGGGCAACGCCGGCACCGTCGATATCCTGCGCGGAATCTCCCTGATAGTCCAGAAGGGAGAGACCCTCGGCCTCGTCGGTCCCAGCGGCTCCGGCAAATCCTCGCTGCTGATGGTGATGGGCGGGCTGGAGCGCGCCACCGGCGGCACGGTCTCGGTCCTCGGCAACGACCTCACAACCATGTCCGAGGACGCGCTGGCCCGTTTCCGGCGCGACCATATGGGCGTGGTTTTCCAGTCCTTCCACCTGATCCCGACCATGACCGCACTGGAAAACGTCGCCACCCCGCTGGAACTCGCCGGTGACCGCGACGCCTTCGATAAAGCCGCGGCGGAACTCGATGCCGTCGGCCTTGGCGGGCGCAAGGACCACTATCCGGCGCAAATGTCGGGCGGCGAGCAGCAGCGCGTGGCCCTCGCCCGCGCCGCCGCTCCGCGCCCCGATATCCTGCTGGCGGATGAACCGACCGGCAATCTCGACAGCGCCAACGGCACCGCCATCATGGACCTGCTGTTCAACCTGCGCGACCGCCACGGTGCAACGCTGGTGCTGGTAACGCATGACACCGCCCTCGCGGAACGCTGCGACCGCGTGTTGCGCCTCAACGACGGGGTGCTTGCCGAATGAGCGTCGCCACCCGCATCGCCTTTCGCGAGTTGCGCGGCGGGCTGAAGGGCTTCCGCATCTTCCTGCTCTGCCTGACCCTCGGCGTCGCCGGCATCGCCGCCGTCGGTTCCGTGCGCACAGCCATCGAGCGCGGCCTGTCCGAAGAGTCGGGCGCCCTGCTGGGCGGCGATGCCGAAATCCTGTTCACCTACCGTTTTGCCGACGAGACCGAGCGCGCATGGATGGCCCAAAACGCCCTCGCCACCTCGGAAATCGCCGACTTCCGCTCCATGGTCACCCTGACCCGCGACGGGGAGCGCCAGCGCGCTTTGGTGCAGGTCAAGGCCGCCGACAGCGCCTATCCGCTCTACGGCAGTCTCGGCCTTTCCCCCGAACAACCCGCGGCCGATGCCCTCGCCAGTATCGACGGGCGCCCCGGGCTGGTCGCGGCCAACACTCTGGTCGAGCGTCTGAACCTTGAAATCGGCGATACCCTGCGCCTCGGCAGCACCGATTTCCGCTTCTCGGCCATCCTGACGAAAGAGCCGGACAGCGCGGTCGGCGGTTTCTCCTTCGGTCCGCGCGTCATCGTCTCGCTCGATGCCGCCAAAGCCGCCGGTCTGGTCGCCCCCGGCACGCTGTTCACCAGCCATTATCGCCTGAAACTGCCCGCCGGCACCGACCTCGCCGCCCTGCAGGAACAGGCCGAAACCGCCCTTGCGGACCGCGGCATGCGCTGGAGCGATACCCGCGACGCCACCCCCACCCTCACCCGTTTCGTCGAGCGCCTGAGCGCCTTCCTCGTTATCGTCGGCCTCGCCGGTCTGGCGGTCGGCGGCGTCGGGGTCTCGGCCGCCGTGCGCGCCTATCTCGATGCCAAGAAACCGGTGATCGCCACCCTGAAAACCCTCGGCGCGAGCAGCCGCACGATCTTTGCCATCTATCTGGTGCAGATCGGCATGCTGGCCCTGCTCGGCATTCTTTTCGGCCTGATCCTCGGCGTCGGCCTGCCCATCCTTCTGGGTCCGGTTTTCGGCAACGCCCTGCCGGTCCCCGCCCGTTTTGCCATATACCCCGCGCCGGTGATCGAGGCGACAACCTACGGCCTGCTCACCGCCGCCATTTTCTCGATCTGGCCACTGGGGCGCGCTCTCAACATCCGCGCAGCCGGATTGTTCAGGGACGAATCCAGCACCGCCCGCCGCACCCCGAAATGGTATTTCGTCCTGCTGGTCGCAGCCCTTGCCGCCCTGCTGGTCGCCTCCGCCGCATGGTTTTCCGGCGTGCCAAAACTGGCGCTCTGGTCGGCCTTCGGCGTGATCTTCGCCCTCGGCGCGCTTCTGCTCACCGCCCTCCTGACCAAGGCGCTGGCACGCAGACTGTCGCGCAGTCGCCTGACGCGCGGCCGCCCCGTCCTGCGGCTGGCGCTCGGCGCCATCGGCGGCCCGGGCGGCGAGGCCGGATCGGTGATCCTCTCGCTCGGTCTCGGGCTGGCGGTGCTGGCCACCATCGGCCAGATCGACACCAACATGCGCCGCACCATTGCCGAGGAACTGCCCACCGTCGCCCCCTCCTATTTCTTCGTCGATATCCAGAAAGACCAGTTCGACGGGTTCACCGAAATCACCGGCAGCACCGAAGGCATCACCAAGGTGCAAAGCGCGCCGATGCTGCGCGGTATCATCTCAAAAGTGAACGGCATCCCCGCCGCCGAAGCCCTCGGCGAAAGCTGGGTGCTGGAGGGCGACCGCGGCATTACCTACGCCGCCACCCCGCCCGAGGGCAACGACTTGGTAGAAGGCGCATGGTGGCCCGAAGACTACACCGGCCCGCCGCAAATGAGCTTCTCCGCCCATGATGCCGAAGAACTCGGCCTGAAACTCGGCGACGAGGTCACCGTCAATGTGCTGGGGCGCAACCTCACGGCCACGGTCGTTGCTTTCCACAAGGCGGATTTTTCCTCGATGGGCATCAATTTCGTGATGATAGTCAACCCCGCCGCATTGCAAGCCGCCCCGCATACCTACATCGCCACGGTTTACGGCGATACGACAGCCGATGCGCCCCTGCTCGATGCGCTCTCTGCCCGCTATCCCAATATCACCGCCATCCGCGTCACCGACGCCATCGAGCGGGTCAGCGATATGCTCAACGGCATTGCTTCCGCCATCCGCTGGGGTGCCGCCGTGACCCTGCTCACCGGTTTCACCGTGCTGATCGGCGCCGCCGCCGCGGGCGAACGCCAGCGGATTTACGAGGCCGCCCTGCTCAAGACCCTCGGCGCACCCCGTCCCCGCATCCTCGCCAGCTTCGCCCTGCGCTCCGCCATTCTGGGCGCCGCCGCGGGACTGGTCGCCATCGGCGCGGGCGCGCTCGCGGGCTGGGCCGTCATGACCTTCATCATGGACGTGGAATTCCGCCTCGCGCTCCCGTCGGCCATCCTGATCGTCACCGGCGGCGCCCTCGCCAGCCTGCTTGCCGGACTGGCCTTTGCCTGGCGTCCGCTCTCGGCCCGCCCCGCGCGGGTGCTTCGGGCGCGCGAATAGTGGTAAAATGATACGCAAACGTGATGCAAATCCCTTGAAAAGGCACCGCGTAATGACGATATTAAACGCATGGCGCAACACACCCGTTGCGCGTCGCTAATTTATGGAGGGTCCTGATGGCCGAATTTGATACTGTCCGCCGCGCCGGTGCCGGAGTCCGCACAGCGGAAATCGACGCGGGTTTGCGGGCACATATGAACAAGGTCTATGGCCTGATGTCCGTTGGCCTGATCGTCACCGGCATTGTTTCCTATTTCGTCGGTATGGATCTGAGCGCCGCCGTAAACGGCGAGCCGACACGGTTCCTGTCCTACGGCGTAATCAATGCCATGTTCAGCTCGCCGCTGATGTATCTGATCATGTTCGCCCCGCTGATCATGGTCTTCATGTTCGGCGCGGCCGTGAACCGCATGTCGCAGTCCGGCGCGCAGATGTTCTTCTACGCTTTTGCCGCCGTCATGGGCCTGTCGATCAGCTCGATCTTCGTGGTCTACACCGGCTTCTCGATCGCGCAGACGTTCTTCGTTACCGCGATTGCCTTCGCCAGCCTGTCGCTCTGGGGCTATACCACCAAGAAAGACATCTCCGGCTGGGGCAGCTTCCTCTTCATGGGGCTGGTCGGCATCATCGTGGCGTCGATCGTCAACATCTTCCTGCAAAGCTCCGCCGTGATGTTCGCGGTTTCCGCCCTCGGCGTGCTGATCTTTGCCGGCCTGACAGCCTATGACACGCAGAAGATCAAGAACCAGTACCTGCAGGTCCGCACCCAGCCGAATGGCGAGGCGATGGCCGGCAAGATGGCTGTCTACGGGGCGCTGAGCCTCTATCTGGACTTCATCAACCTGTTCCTGATGCTGCTGCGCCTGTTCGGCAACCGCAACTAGGGTCACAGACCACAGACACCGAAAAGGCCGGGGCTCGCTCCGGCCTTTTTTGTTGCCCGCCTTCCGAAGGTTAACAAAACCACTAAACCGGTTTAATGGTTCGATACGCCCGCCGGAAAACCCGCACCCGAACACAAAAAAACCGCCGGAAAGACCGGCGGCTTTCTGAAATCCGTAAAGGCGGCAAGACCTACTTGATCTTGCCTTCTTTATATTCGACGTGCTTGCGCACAACCGGATCGTATTTCATTTTGACCATTTTCTCGGTCATGGTGCGCGAATTCTTTTTCGTCACATAGAAGTGACCGGTGCCCGCGGTGGAATTCAGGCGGATCTTGATAGTTGTTGGCTTCGCCATGTGTCCATCTCCTCGCGGGATCCCCGCGTTTATCTGCATACAGGGCGCAAGCGCCCGAAAACTGGAAATGGCCTTCTACACCCGTGGGGGCCGGAGTCAAGTCCCTCCGACAGCAAAATCGCTCAAAGCAGGCTGAAATGCGAGCGCGTCTCGTCGTGGTGGAAAAACGGCGTGCGGCGCGGGGTGGCAGGGTCGGCGCGAATGGCCAGAACCTCGGACAGGACCACCTCGGTAATGAACGGCAGGTCGAGCGATTTTGCCTCGTCCAGATCGATCCAGTGCAAATGGCTGAGTTCGTCCGACGCTTCGGAAAAATCCTCGGGCGAGCCATACACCGCCCCCGCATCCGCCATGAAAAACCGCGCATCGAAGCGCCGCGGCCGCCCGGGGGGAGTCACTGCACGAAACACGAAACGGAACACATCGGCGCGCGGCAGCAATCCGCGCCCGAAAAACCCGCGCCAGTCCTCGGGCGGTTCCTCCGGTCCCCGCCCTTCGATCCCGAGCATCAGGCCCGTTTCCTCCCAGAGTTCCCGCACCGCCGCCATGGCCGAGGCCACGCCGGACCTTTCGGGCGCCTGCTTCGCCAGTTTGACCGCCTCGCTCTCGGGCAAGGGGCGCGCCGGATCAACGGAATAGTCCGCTTCATCCACCGCTCCGCCGGGAAAGACATATTTGTTCGGCATGAAAACGGCACCCGATCCGCGCTGTCCCATCAGAACCTGATCGCGGCCCTTGTGTTCACGCAGCAATATCACCGTCGCCGCATCGCGGATCACCCGCCGTTTTTCCGCTTCATCCATCAGGAAAACCCTTCGCTAACCGAAGCGCAATATCCCCCGCGCCGCCCGCCGTGTCCAGCGCGACGTCAGGTTCCGTTGGTGTGGCTGATATCCTCGCCGCCAAAACCATACATGCGCTTGGCCCACTGTATGGCGACAAATATGCCCTTCAGGCGCGGCAGCAAAAACAGCGCCAGCAGCAGAAACACGATGGAAAAGCCGAGCGCCATCATCCAGCCCTCGGGGCGGAAAACCTCGAACACGATCAGCATCAGCGGCGCCAGCAGGTGCCCGGTGACAAGGATCGTCGCCCAGGCCGGTCCGTCGTCCGCACGCTGATGGTACAGTTCCTCGCCGCACACCGGACAGGTGTCACGCACGGTCAGGTAACCGTTCATCAGGGGGCCGCTGCCGCAATTGGGGCATTTGCACTTCCAGCCACGCAGCAATGCAGGCTTGAGCGGGCGCACCGGTAGTGTGTCCAGAATCGGATTTTTGTCTTCCATCAGCCGTTTCTAGCAAGTGATCCCCGAATAAACAGTGGGACAAGCTGTCTTGCGGCGGGATGTCGCGAGCGCAAATTTTTTTCGACGGAATCCCCGCGCTGCCCCGTTCTACTTTGTGAAGGCAGGCAGAAGCGTGCCTCGAGCAACACGAAAAGGAGCATACAATGAAAAAGAGCCTGACAACCGCCCTCGTTATCACCCTCGCAGGCATGGGGGTCGCCGGTGCCGCAAGCGCCGGTCAACACCGGATCAAACTTCCGTCGTTCGAGGAACTCGACACCAATGGCGACGGCAGCATCACCCGTGCGGAACTCGATGCGAAACACGCTGCCAAATTCGCCGAAAACGACCTGAACGGCGACGGTTTCCTTGATGCGACCGAACTGCTTCAGGCCGCCAAGGACCGCCCCGCCAAAGGCCCGCGCGCCAAGGATCGCCCGATGCCGGGGGCCGGAAATGCCGATGACATGGTCGCGAAAATCATGGAAAACGGCGACACCGACGGTGACGGACAGATTTCGAAAGACGAGGCCAAAGGTCCGCTGGCCCGCAACTTCGACAAGGCCGACAGCAACGGCGACGGTTTCATCGACGCCGACGAACTGAAGGCCGGCCTGGCGAAACGCGCCGAAGAACGCGGCCCGCGCAAATCGCCCGGGGAACGCATCGCCATGCTGATCGAGCGCGCCGATACCGACGGTGACGGCAAGCTGAGCCTCGAGGAGGCCAAGCCGCGCAATGACGGCAAGCTCTTCGAACGGATGGATGCCGACGGTGACGGAGCGGTCACCAAAGAGGAATGGGATACAGCCATCGCCGCGCACCGCAACGGCAACTGATCCTTCCGGCAGGCCGTGCGATCCGTGCGGCCTGTCATTTCGCACCCAAGGGGCCTATATCTGACGGATGACCATGGCGTTTGATGCAATGTCCGATACCGGCGACGAGGAACTCCTCGCGCTCTATGCGACCGGAGACCAGGCCTCGGCCCGCGCTCTGATGCTGCGCCATGCACCGCGGATACTGGGCCTCGCCACCCGAATGCTGAAGGACCAGACCGAGGCCGAGGATGTGACGCAGGAGGCCATGCTGCGCCTCTGGAAGATCGCACCGGACTGGCGCAGCGGCGAGGCCAAGGTCTCCACCTGGCTCTACCGCGTTGCCAGCAACCTTTGCTCCGACCGGCTGCGCAAACGCCGCGGTGTCGGGCTGGACGAGGCACCGGAGATCGAGGACGACGGATTGAGCGCCGAGGAACAGATGATACAGGCGGACCGCGGCAAGGCCCTGAACATCGCCATGGAGCGCCTGCCCGACCGCCAGCGACTGGCCCTGACGCTCCGGCATTTTCAGGAGCTGTCGAACCCCGAGATCGCCGGGGTGCTGGAAACCAGCGTCGAGGCCGTCGAAAGCCTGCTGTCGCGCGGTCGCCGCGCGTTGGCAAAAGATTTACAGAAACAGCGTTCGGCCCTCGGGCTGACGCAGGAATGAAAGGAGAAGACCATGACCGGAAAACATGAAAACCCTGTCGATCTGGATGGTTTCTTCGATGAAGCCCGCAAGGGCGAACCGGAACTGTCCATGCGCCTGATGGAGAATATCCTCGGCGACGCGGCGGAGGTAAGCGCGGCGCGCCAGCCTGCCGCCCCTGTCGCCGCACCGCGCCGCAAGGGTTGGCTGCGCACCCTGCTGGCCCCGATCGGCGGCATTCCGGCGGCCATCACGCTTGCCACCTGTGCCGTGCTGGGCATCGGCGTCGGCTATGCGGGCACGGATACGCTTGAATCCCTCCCCGGCATGGGCACAATCGTTTCGGCCATCGGGGACGACCCGCTGGACGATTTCAGCTTCGGCTACACTGAATCCATCAGCGAATTCCTTTCGGAAGGCTAGACCATGAGTGACCAGACAACCGTGACCGCCAAACCCTGCCCGCGCTGGCTGAAAATCCTGCTGGTGATCTCGCTGGCCCTCAACATCGGCATCGCCAGTGTTTTCGCGGGTGTCGCCCTGCGCTCCGCCCCGCCCGAGCGCGCCGCGGCCCCGTCCCCCGAGGGCGTCGCCATCATCGCCCGCGCCCTGCCGGTGAAATACCAGCGCCAGTTGCGTCAGGCCCTGCGCGAAAACCGCGCCGCCGTGCAGATGGACCGCGAAACCCTCGGCCGCCTGCGCGACCGTCTGGTGCAGGCCCTGCGCGCCGAACCTTTCGACATCAACGCGGTGGAGGCCGTGTTCGCCGACCAGCGCACCCTGCTTGACGGTGTTCTGGTCGCCGGCCACAACGAAATCCTGAAACAGATCGAACAGATGCCCCTCGCCGATCGCCGCAAATTCATCCGCAACCTGATGGGCGGCCGGCCCCCTAAAACGCCACCGGAAGCGGTGAATCGGCCTTGATCCGGTCCATGACCACCTGACTCTGCACCCGCGCCACAGACGGATGCGGCAGCAGGATTTCATGCACCAGCCGGTTCAGCGCCTTCAGGTCACGACAGTAAACCCGCAGCATGTAATCCGCATCGCCGGTCAGCGTCCAGGCGGCCACGACCTCCTCCACCGTATCGACCAGCGCCAGAAAGCTCTGCGCGTTTGCGCGGGTATGGCCATCCATCGAAACCTGAATGAAAGCCTCCACCGTCAACCCCAGTCTGGCGGGGTCCACCGTGGCACGGTAATCGGTGATATAGCCCTCGTTTTCCAGAAACTGCCGCCGCCGACCGGCCTGCGAGGGCGACAGCGCCAGCATCTCGCCCAGATCCTGCGTCGTCAGATGGGCATTGCGCTGCACGGCGCGCAGCAGGCGGGAATCGGTTTCATCCGGCATGAAAACCTCCAATGATGCGGAATTGGAGCGTGTTTACCGTATTTTTCGCGGAATGTCTGCATAATTTTCCGGTTTCTCGCCGAACTTCGCGGCCCCTCCGCGGGCCGGCACGGATAGAAGGCGGAAAAACAACCACAACAAAGGGGATATCCGCATGGGTCCGTTTCCACATTCCGCTCCGTTTTCCGAAATCACCGAAGCCAATCCCGCCGGCACCAACGGCATGGAATTCGTCGAGTTCGCACATGAAAATCCGGCCGAACTGGAGGCGCTGTTCACGCAGATGGGGTTCACCCCCGTTGCAAAACACAAAAGCAAAGACATCACCGTCTGGCGCCAGGGCGACGTGAATTACCTGCTGAACGCCGAACCGAACAGCTTCGGCCAGCGGTTCGTCGATGAACACGGCCCCTGCGCGCCCTCGATGGCGTGGCGGGTTGTGGATGCACAGCAGGCCTTCGACATGGCCGTGGCCAAAGGCGCAACGCCTTACGAGGGCGCGGACAAATCGCTGGACGCGCCGGCCATCACGGGGATCGGTGGCAGCCTATTGTATTTTATCGACCGGTGGGGCGAACGCGGCTCGGCCTATGCGGCGGAATTCGACTGGCTCGGCGAGGCCGACCCGAAACCGGCGGGCGACGGGTTTTACTACCTCGACCACCTGACGCATAACGTCAAACGCGGCAATATGGACAAGTGGTACGACTTCTATTGCGATATATTCGGCTTCAGACAGATCCGGTTCTTCGACATCAAGGGCAAGGTGACAGGCCTCTATTCCCGCGCCCTGACCTCGCCTTGCGGGCGCATCCGCATCCCGATCAACGAAAGCGCCGATGAAAACAGCCAGATCGAGGAATATCTGAAACAATACAACGGCGAAGGCATCCAGCATATCGCCGTGGCGACCGAGGATATCTATGCCTCCACCGACGCGATCGCCGCCAAGGGAATGGAATTCATGCCCGCCCCGCCGGACATGTATTACACCATGAGCCACAAACGTGTGCAGGGCCACAGCGAGCCGGTCGAGCGCATGAAAAAGAACGGTATCCTGATTGATGGCGAGGGCGTCGTGGACGGCGGACACACCCGCATCCTGTTGCAGGTGTTCTCGAAAACCGTAGTCGGGCCGATCTTCTTCGAGTTCATCCAGCGCAAGGGCGATGACGGCTTTGGCGAGGGCAATTTCAAGGCCCTGTTCGAGAGCATCGAGCGCGACCAGATCGCGCGCGGCGTGATTTCCGAAGACGCCTGATGCGCTACACCGATTTTCCGGACGCGCCCGCAAAAGGCGCGATCCTGTGTCGGAGCAGCGACGTCGGAAGGGGCTTCCACAGCGCCACGCCCGGTGGTTTTGCCTTTCTGGTCGTGCAGACAGACAACGGCCCGCGCGCCTATGTCAACGCCTGCCCGCACCGGTTCCTGCCGCTCGACCATCGCGGCGATCAGGTGATCGGCACCGACGGGCGGCTGCTTTGCACCAACCATAGTGCGGCCTTCGACGCGCGGTCGGGCGAGGGCGTTGCGGGCTTCGGTCTGGGCTGCGCCCTCACCCCCGTGCCGCTGCGTCGCGAGGGCGGAAACCTTGTGGTTGCGTGAAACCCGCCGACTCCACTAAACCGGTTTAGTGGAACCGAAACCGTGTTGAATCCTGCCGCCAGATTCAGCCATATTACCGGATACTTCAACCACTTACCCCGTTTTACTATATCCACTAAACCGGTTTAGTGGAATCTGACCGCGCCGAAAACCGGCGCCGCCCGACACCGCCGGAAAAACAAGGGGGGTTGATTTATCGGCTCCGACCCCTCATATGCAAGCCTTCACGTCAGTACCCCCGAAGCACTTCAGCGTCTTGAGGCATTGACACAGCCCAAAGGGATACATTTTGACGAAGACCACTTTCCAGAGCTTCGGCCTGGACCAACGCCTGTTGAACGCACTAAACCGTTCCGGCTTCACCCACCCCACCCCTATTCAGGAACTTTCCATTCCGGCACAGCTTACCGGCCGCGATATTCTCGGCGTTGCCCAGACCGGCACCGGCAAGACTGCCGCTTTCGGCCTGCCGATCCTGCACCACATTCTGCAGATGGATGGGCGCCCGAGCCCGAAATCCTGCCGCGCCCTGATCCTTGCGCCGACGCGCGAGCTGGCCGTGCAGATCGAGGATAACTTCCGCGAGTTTTCCGGCGGTTCCGGTATCACCACCTGTCTGGTGCTGGGCGGCGTTTCGCGCGCCGGCCAGATCAAGAAAATCAGCCGCGGCGTCGATGTGCTTATCGCCACGCCCGGACGGCTCGAAGACCTGATGAACGACAAGAAAATCCGTCTCGACGAAGCCCGCTTCGTTGTGTTGGACGAGGCCGACCGCATGCTCGACATGGGTTTTGTGCAGCCGGTGAAACCCATTCTTGCCCGCCTGCATCCGCGCCGCCAGTCGGCGCTGTTCTCCGCCACCATGCCCAAAGAGGTGCGCGGTCTGGCCGAGAGCTTCCTCAAGGATCCGCTGCGGGTCGAGGCGACTCCGCCCGCCACCACGGTTTCGAAAATCGAGCAACGCGCCGAGCTGATCGCCGGCCCGCTGAAACGCCCCCGCCTGCTGGAGCTGGTCACAGCCCCCGAGGTCGAGCGCGTGATTGTCTTCGCCCGCACCAAGCGCGGCGCCGACAAGGTGGCGAAAAACCTGATCACCGACGGTGTCGAGGCCGAGGCCATTCACGGCAACAAGGCCCAGAACGCCCGCCAGCGGGCGCTGAACAAATTCCGTCAGGGATACGTCAAGGTTCTGGTCGCCACCGACATCGTGGCGCGCGGCATCGACGTGCCGGGCATCACCCATGTCATCAATTTCGACCTGCCGGACGAGGCGGACAACTATGTCCACCGCATCGGGCGCACGG
>WFTU01000363.1 GCA_015485375.1 Paracoccaceae bacterium
AGCCATGCCTTCATGTTCGGGAAATCGTCGATATTCTGCTCCTGCCCCTCCCAGAGGCTCGCCCAGGGCCAGATCGCCATATCGGCAATCGAGTATTCCCCCGCCACAAACTCCCGATCTGCCAGTCGCCGGTCCAGCACGCCGTAAAGTCGCGCAGTCTCGTTGCGATAGCGGTCCTTGGCATAGGGCAGGTCGTGCGGCGGATCCATCGCGGGGGCATATTTCAGGAAATGGTGCGCTTGCCCCGCCATCGGGCCAAGCCCGCCCATCTGCCACATCAGCCATTGCTCCACCTCGATGCGCTCGCGCGCGTTGCGCCCGTAAAACTGGCCGGTCTTGCGCCCCAGATATTGCAAAATCGCGCCGCTCTCGAACACCGAAACCGGCTCCCCGTCCGGCCCTTCGGGATCAATAATCGCCGGCATCCGGTTGTTGGGAGAGATCGCCAGAAACTCCGGCTCGAACTGCTCGCCCGCGCCGATATTCACAAGGTTCAGGTTATACGGCAGCCCCATCTCCGCGAGCGCGATGGTGATTTTCCAGCCGTTCGGTGTCGGCCAGTAGAACAGCTCTATCGGTTTCGTCATGGTCTTTCCCCTTTTCGTTTGCGCCAGCATGACGCATTTCACAATACAGGCAAGCCCGCTTGACGAAAACGTCGCGTCTCCGTAAGAAACCCCTGTGGCGATTTGTAGGACTGGATTGCGGGCCACGGTAAATATGCCGCTAAAGAGGTCGAGGCCCGAAACGCCCCGATCGCGTAAACAGAAAG
Organism: Paracoccaceae bacterium; assembly: GCA_015485375.1. Classification (GTDB taxonomy): domain Bacteria; phylum Pseudomonadota; class Alphaproteobacteria; order Rhodobacterales; family Rhodobacteraceae; genus NORP23. The sequence continues at coordinate 773 of WFTU01000363.1, forward strand.
GGCCGGATTTTCCGGAAAAATACTATGACAGACACGTGGAACACCCGCACGAAGCTCGTGCATGCAGGCACCCGCCGCTCGCAATACGGCGAGGTCTCCGAAGCCCTCTTCCTCACGCAGGGTTTTGTTTACCCCGATGCCGAGGCCGCCGAGGCCCGCTTCGTGGAATGTGGCGAGGACGAATACATCTACGCCCGCTACGCCAACCCGACCGTAGCAATGTTCGAGGACCGCATCGCCGCCATCGAGGGCGCCGAAGCCGCCTTCGCCACCGCCTCCGGCATGGCGGCGGTCAATGGTGCGCTGTTCAGCCAGCTACAGGCGGGCGACCATGTGGTTTCCGCCAAGGCGCTGTTCGGCTCCTGTCTGTTCATCCTAGAAAACCTGCTGCCGAAATACGGTGTCGAGGTCACTTTCGTTGACGGCACCGACCTTGACGCATGGCGCGCCGCCATGCGCCCGAACACCAAGCTCGCCTTTGTCGAGGCGATCTCCAACCCGACGCTGGAAGTCATCGACATCAAAGCCGTGGCGGGGATCGCCCACGAAGCGGGCGCGCTCCTTGTCGTGGACAATGTTTTCGCCACGCCGGTATTCCAGCGCACGCTCGAGCTTGGCGCCGATGTCGTCGTCTACTCCGCCACCAAACACATCGACGGGCAGGGCCGCTGCCTCGGCGGAGTGGTGCTGGGGCGCGACGAGTTCATCAACGGTGATTTCCTGAACTACATGAAACACACCGGCGGCGCGCTCAGCCCGTTCAACGCCTGGGTGATGCTGAAAGGGCTGGAGACGCTCGATCTGCGCTGCCGCGCACAGGCCGACACCGCACTGGCCCTTGCCAAAGCCGTGGAAAACCACCCCGCACTGGCCCGCACCATCTACCCGTCGCTCGAAAGCCATCCGCAGCACGATCTGGCGGAAAAACAGATGAGCGCGGGCGGCACCGTGCTGTCCCTCGACCTGAAGGGCGGCAAGGAAGCAGCCTTCCGATTCCTCAATGCCCTGACGATTCCCGAGATCTCCAATAATCTCGGCGACGCCAAGTCGATTGTGACCCATCCTGCGACAACAACGCATCAGCGCCTGTCGCCCGAACAGCGCTCCGATCTGGGCATTACCGATGGTCTCGTGCGTTTTTCTGTGGGATTGGAGGATGTTAGCGATCTTCTGGCGGATGTGACGCAGGCTCTGGACAAGGTTTAATCCCTCTACCTACGGTTTAACTAAAAATAAACTATTCCCCTTTTGGTAACCTTTTGTTAAGGTTTAAGGGCGAAGGGTAAATAGTTTGTAAACCGGAGGTGGTTAAATGTGCGGAATAATACTGCCTGTCACCTTGCGTTGCTCTAACAGGAGAAATACACCATGAATGTTTATGACCCGACAATAACCGACAAAGAGGACATCGGCATAGTGGTTGACAGACCTTCAAGACAGGAAGCGGAAGAAGCCGTTCGCACATTGTTGCGCTGGGCCGGAGACGATCCGGACCGCGAAGGCCTGCTCGACACACCCAAGCGCGTGACCAAGGCCTATCTGGAATGGTTCCGCGGCTATGACGAGGATCCGGTCGAGATGCTCCAGCGCACCTTCGGCGAGGTGGAGGGCTACGACGAAATGGTGGTCCTGCGCGACATCCGCTACGAATCCTATTGCGAGCATCACATGGCCCCGATCATCGGCGTCGCCCATGTCGGCTACATCCCGACCGAGCGCGTGGTGGGCATCTCCAAACTCGCCCGCGTGGTCGATGCTTTCGCCAAGCGTCTGCAGGTACAGGAAAAAATGAACGCCCAGATCGCGCAATCCCTGTTCGACGTGTTGCAGCCCAAGGGCGTGGCCGTGGTGCTGGAGGGCGAACATCACTGCATGTCCACCCGCGGCGTCCACAAACCGGGCGTCTCCATGGTGACCTCCACCATGCTCGGCGATTTCCGCACCGACCGCGAGCTGCGCAAGGAATTCCTCGACATCATCGGCAACCCGACCAACCGCGGCGGCTGAGCGGCCCGCCAACGGCCCGAACCGGTGTGCCTCCGGCGCGCCGGTTTTCTTTTGCCCGCCCGCGGGTGTAGGATAGGGGGCATTTCCTTTGAAAGGGGTCCCCGATATGTCCGGTTACAACTACGACAAATTTTCCGCAGACCAGTATGATCTGGACAATTTCACCGCCCCCGCGCCCGGTGACAAGGCCCCCGATTTCACCCTGCAAACCGTTGACGGCACCCCGCACCGCCTGCTCGATTTCGACGGCGATTTTCTGGTGCTGGAGACAGGCAGCATCACCTGCCCGCTGTTCCAGTCCCGCCGCGAGGGCATGGCAAAACTGGTGCAGGAAAACCCCGACACCGGCTTCGCCATCCTCTATGTGCGCGAGGCCCACCCCGGCGCCACCCGCCCGCAACACGCCTGCGGGTCGGACAAACTCGACAACGCCCGCGCCCTGAAAACCCAGGACAAGGAGGGCCGCCTGATCCTTGTCGATACCTTTGACGGTGCCGCACACAAGGCCTACGGCAGCTATCCCAACTCCGTCACGATCATCAACCGCAACGGCTGCGTGGTCTACACCTCCGACTGGAACAACCCCGCCGCAACCGCCAAGGCACTGGCCACCCTGAAAGCAGGCAAACCCGCCGCCCGTCAGGGCATGTTCCTGCCCGCCAAACCACCGGTCGCCATCCGTACACTCAAGGCTGCGGGCAAAGGTGCGCCACTCGACTTCCTGCGCAGTCTGCCCGTGCTGATCTGGCACAACCTGATCAAACGCAACCTGCGTATTCTCGCGGGGAAATCACCCGCCGTTCCCCCTGATACCGCTTGCTAAATACTTGACACTCCGGCCTCCAAAGGCCAAGCCTGCGCAAATGATCGACTTCAGACCCGTAGGATATGCAATCGGCCTTCTGGTAACGGCTTTCGGGCTGTTCATGCTGGTGCCTGCCGCGGTGGATTTCTTCCTCGACAACGGCTCCGCCGGCACATTCGCCATCAGCGCCCTGATTACCGTCGTCCTTGGCGGAGTCGTCACACTGGCCACCGCCGACGCCTCGCTGGTCGGCCTGACCATCCGCCAAACCTTCCTGCTCACGACGCTCAGCTGGCTGGTCCTCCCCCTGTTCGGCGCCATCCCCTTCTGGATCGGCGCGCCGGACCTCAGCTACACCGATGCGTTTTTCGAGGCCATGTCCGGCCTCACCACCACCGGCTCCACCGTCATCAACGGCCTTGACGACCTGCCCAAGGGCACCTTGCTCTGGCGCGGTCTGATGCAATGGTTCGGCGGCATCGGGATTATCGTGGTCGCCATCGCCTTCCTGCCGACCCTGAAAGTCGGCGGTATGCAGGCCTTCCGTTCCGAGGGCTTCGAGACCATGGGCAAGGTCCTCCCCCGCGCCGCCGAGATCGCCAGCACCATTTCCGTCATCTACGTCGGCCTGACCGTCGTCACCGCAGTCGCCTTCGCCATGACCGGCATGAATTTCTTCGACTCGGTCGTCCATGCCATGACCACGCTTTCCACCGGCGGCTTTGCCAATTACGACGCCTCTTTCGGGGCCTTCAAGGGTCCGCCGGAATATGTCGCCTCGGTCTTCATGATCCTCGCCAGCCTGCCGTTTGTGCGCTACGTGCAGATTCTCAACGGCAGCGCCAGACCGCTCCTGCGCGACACGCAGGTGCACGCCTTCCTTGTGCTCGCCGCGCTGCTGGTCGTCGTTGTCGCCATGTTCCGCATCTTCGACGAGGGCGCCCCGCTCGAGGAATCCATCCGCGAATCCCTGTTCAACGTCGCCTCGATCCTGTCGGGCACCGGTTTTTCCAGCGAGGATTACGGCCTTTGGGGCGCGTTCCCCGTGGTGTTGTTCTTCCTGATGGGGCTGGTCGGCGGTTGCGCCGGTTCCACCTGTTGCTCGGTCAAGATCTTCCGCTATCAACTGCTGGTCGCCGCGATCAAAAGCCAGATCCAGAAAATCCACAGCCCGAACGGCGTGTTCATCACCCGCTATCAGGGCCGCCCCGTCGGGGATGACCTGCTCGGCTCCGTCATGGCATTCTTCGTGGCTTTCATGCTGACACTGGCCACGGTCACGGTAATCCTCAGCCTGCTCGGCCTCGACTCCATCACCGCCATCTCCGGCGCCGCCACCGCGCTCGCCAACGTCGGCCCCGGCCTTGGCCCGATTATCGGCCCCTCCGGCAATTTTTCGAGCCTCTCGGATGCCTCCAAATGGGTGCTGAGTTTCACCATGCTGATCGGCCGCCTCGAACTCCTGTCGGTCTACGTCCTGTTCACCATCGCCTTCTGGCGCGGCTGATGGCCGGCTCGCTCGACCCCGATGACTGGCCCGCCTTTCGCGCCGAGGCCCACCGGATGCTCGACGCCGCGCTGGACAGGATGCAAACCGCCTCCGAAGGCCCCGTCTGGCAACCGCTGCCCGACGAACTGAAGCAAACCTTCACTGCCCCGCTGCCGCGCAAAGGCGGCGACGCCTTCGAAACCCTCACCGCGCTGCTGCCTTACGGCGTCGGCAACACCCACCCGCGGTTTTTCGGCTGGGTCCATGGCGCCGGCACCCCGACGGGCCTCGTGGCCGATATCGCCGCCAGCGCCATGAATGCCAACCTCGGCGGGCGTGACCACGGCGCGATCTACGTGGAAAAACAGATCACGCAATGGGTGCGGGGGATGTTCGGCTTCCCCGAAACCGCCAGCGGGTTGATCGTCTCCGGCACCTCCATGGCCACCATCATCGCTGTCAAAACCGCCCGCGACCGCCGGTCCGGTTTTGCCAGCCGCAAAGCAGGGCCGGGGGGCGGGCTGGTCGGCTATACCTCCGCACAGGCCCACGGCTGCATCGCCCGCGCCTTCGATATCCTCGGCCTCGCCACCGATGCCCTGCGCCTGATCCCCGTCACCGACAGTTACCGGATGGACCCCGCCGCCCTGCAAGCGGCCATCGCGAAAGACCGCGCCGACGGCCTGACACCCTTCCTCGTCGCCGGCACGGCCGGCACGGTCAACACCGGCGCCATCGACCCGCTCGACACCATCGCCGGCATCGCGCAGGCCGAAAACCTCTGGTTCCACGTTGACGGAGCCTTCGGCGCCACCGCCATCCTCTCCGACACCCTCAAACCCCGCCTGATCGGTATCACCCGCGCCGATTCCGTCGCCTTCGATTTCCACAAATGGCTGCACGTCAACTACGACGCCGGTTTCGTGCTGATCCGCGACGGCGAGGCCCACCGCGCCGCCTTCACCCTGCGCCCCGACTACCTGAAACAGGGCCGCGGGCTGGCCGCAGGCAACCCGTGGCCGGTGGAATACGGCCCCGAACTGTCCCGCACCAACCGCGCCTTCAAGATCTGGGCCCAATTCACCGCCCACGGCACCGATGCCCTCGCCGCCGCTATCGAGCGCAACGTCGCACAGGCGCAAACCCTCGCCAAAATGATCGAGGCCGAACCGGATCTGACACTCGCCACCCCCGTCACCCTCAACATCGTCTGTTTCAGCCACGCCACCGCCGACAGCGAGGACATCGTCGCCGAGCTGCAACAACAAGGCATCGCCGCCCCCTCGACCACCGTTCTGGATGGCAAAACCGTGATACGGGTCAACCTGACCAACCACCGGACCACCGACGCCGATCTGGAACTGCTGGTGCGCGAGGTATTGCGCCTCGGCGCGCAGGCCACCCCGCGGGTCTGAGTATTTGGGCAAAGAAGAAACCGCAGTCACCTTAATGTGCGGGAATTATCCCCGCCGCGACCACCACGCGCAATTGACCCCCCACCGGCAATTCCCTATTGAGGGGCGAAACCGCAAACCGCGCCGAGGCCACCATGACCAAACCCGCCAAACCCCGCAGCTTTCAGGAAATAATCCTGCGCTTGCAGACCTACTGGTCCGACAAGGGCTGCGCCATCCTGCAGCCCTACGACATGGAGGTCGGCGCCGGCACATTCCATCCGGCCACCACGCTGCGCAGCCTCGGCTCCAAACCCTGGGCGGCGGCCTACGTCCAGCCCTCGCGGCGCCCCACCGACGGGCGCTATGGCGAGAACCCGAACCGCCTGCAGCATTATTACCAGTATCAGGTGCTGATCAAACCCAGCCCGCCGGATTTGCAGGACCTCTATCTCGGCTCGCTTCAGGCCATCGGCATCGACATGGACCTGCACGACATCCGCTTTGTCGAGGACGACTGGGAATCCCCCACCCTCGGCGCATGGGGGCTGGGCTGGGAAGTCTGGTGCGACGGCATGGAAGTCTCCCAGTTCACCTATTTCCAGCAGGTCGCGGGTATCGACTGCAAACCGGTCTCCGGCGAGCTGACCTACGGTCTGGAGCGCCTCGCCATGTATGTACTCGGC
>WFTU01000364.1 GCA_015485375.1 Paracoccaceae bacterium
CAGGTGGGTTACTTCATATTTTTGTGCTATTTCAACGGCTTGTGACTCTACTGCCTGTGCATCCAGCAGGTCTATTTCCACGTGTTCCAGGCGTTCATGCTGCCAGTCAGGTGCGTGGCGAGCCATGGAAATCACGGTGTAATCGCGCTCCAGAAGACGCTTGGCGAGGTCGGCTCCGATGCCTTTGGAGCCGCCGGTAATCAGGGCTGTGTATCGGGTCATTTCGCCGCCTCCGTAACCAGTGCCAGCACCCGAAGCGGGCTTCCGGTACCGCCTTTTATTTTCAAAGGTGCCGCTATGAGTATCGCTCCGGTTGCAGGCAATTTATCCAGATTGTTCAGGCATTGCAGCCCGTATTTACCCGCCCCGTGCAACAGGTAATGCGCCGGATAGGGCGGCGTGTAATGCATGCCCTGCCCTGCATCCGTGCCCACGGTTTCCGTGCCGAAACCGCGAATGTTCCGCTGCAAAAGCAATTCAATTGCTGCCGGAGTCGGCCCTGGCGAATGGGGGCCGTCTTCGGCCATATTCAGGTAATCCGCTCCGCGTTTTTTGGACCAGTCGGTGCGCATCAGCACCCATGAACCGGCTGGGATCAGGCCGTTTTCCGCCTCCCATTGTGCGATGATTTCCGGCGTCAGTTCAAAATCGTCATCGCTTGCGGCACCTGTGGAACAGTCGATCACCACCACTGGCCCGACAAAGGCGGAAACGTCGATTTCATCCACCGCGCCACCGGCAATATCTCGGCCCGAAATCCAGTGGATCGGGGCGTCAAAATGGGTACCGGTGTGTTCGCTCATGGAGATATTATGCCACTTCCACGCCGGCCCGCGATGGTCATAGGCAGAGACCTCTTCCATGCGGAAACGGGCGCATTGGCCGAATTCCGGCGGCAGGATGATCACCGGAAAATCCGGATCCAGCGTATGGGTCAGATCGACCACTCTGGTGGCTCCGCTGGCCAGTGAAACCGCCAGCTGGTTGAGTAGATCGCTCATGCGCCGCCCCCTGTCATTTCCCGTTCCAGAACCTTGGCGTCCCGCTTCCAGCGTTCGGCCATATCGCGGGCCACATCGCCGCAATAAACGTCCTCCAGACCGTCACACAGGCCATCCACAACCGCGCGCGCCAGCGCCTTGGGGGCGACTTTGGGCGGGGGGAGCGGCTGGTGCCATGCGTCATCGGTGGGACCGGCATAAACCGTCATCACCCGCAGGCCGGAATCGCGAAATTCGCCGCGTAGAGTTTGGCAGATCGAGCGCGCCGCTGCCTGTGAGGCCCCAAAGGAGCCAAAGGCCGGATCCGGCACCAGCGCATAGGCCGATAACAGGTTAACGAACGCGGTGGCAGAGTTGGTGCCATCCTCGGTTCGGGACGCCATCGCCGGCCCGAAGGCCTGTGCCAGACGCATCAGACCCAGCACGTTGACCTCCATTTCATCGCGGGCAAAAACCGTGTCCTGCCCAAGCACGCCGCCCGGACGAATGAACCGTGCAGTGTTTATCAGGATATCGGTTTTTCCGCCGATTTCACCGGCCAGCCGGTCCACGGAACGGGCATCGGTCACATCGAGCGGCAGGATTTCCACCCCCTCAAGGGCGGCCAGTTGATCGCGTTCAGGCCAGCGCCGCCAGTCTTCGGGTTCACCGACAAAAACCGTGCCGGCACCGGCCTTGAGCAGGGCTTGCACCAAGGGCAGTGTCACCGCTGCGCGGGCATCGGTGACCAGAATACGCCGGTGTTTGGGGTGCGCTGTCAGGGCGCGCAAGGTGGGATCATCTTCCATGTGGGGAGTCCTTTTGCTCGGCAGGGCAATGAGAACCCCCTGCCCGGCTTTGTCCAGTTTCAGCGCCATTTTCACCCTGTCCCCGCGCCCGACATCGCCGTGCAAATGGCAGACGGCGACAGGACCGGCGGCCAGTTGCACCGATCCCATGCGCCAGGGCAGACGTTCGCGAAAATACGGATCGGGCGAGGCATGGATGCGGGTTTCGGCCAGCACGCGGGCCGATTGGTCTGTGTCCTGCCAGTGCAGATCCACGGACAGGCATTTGCAACAGGCGTCCCTTGGCGGATATTGCACCGCGCCACAATCGGCACAGTGTTGCAGGGCAAAGCGGCCTTGGGCGGCGGCGGCGGTCAGGCCCAATGCCGCACGCGAGCGCATGGCGGGGGGCAAAGTCGGCACGCGAGTGCGTCTTTGCGGGTTTTTCCTGGGTGGCGGGGTTAACGGGCGGGTCATGTGTTGCCCCCTGTAATAATAGCGGCGGTGGAACAAATGCCGCGATCATAATTGATCATGCCAAAGCCTGCCACCAGCGCGGTTTTGGCACCGGCCACCTGTGTGCCGCCGGCCTGTGTGGTGACCTGCCGGATGGCCTCGACCAGTCCCAGATAACCGCCAGCCGCCCCCGCCTGCCCAACGGACAACTGCCCGCCGCTGGTGTTATGGGGGAAATCGCCGGTGACGGTCAGATCACGGGCCTGCACAAAGGCAGCACCTTCGCCTTTGGCGCAAAACCCGAGGTCTTCGAATTGCAGCATGGAGATCACCGGATAGTCGTCATAGGTTTGCAGCAGGTCCATATCCCCGGGGCCAAGCCCCGCCATGTCATAGAGGTCATCCGCATCCATGGCCCAGCCCCCGCGCAGTTGAATCGGGTCTTCGGGATAGGCGTTGTGGCGCTCAATGGTTGCGTTCAGGCGGGCAAAAGGCAGGTTGCGTTTGATGGCTTCTTCCTCGCGCATCACCAGAAAGGCCTCGGCTCCGGCGCAGGGCATGACGCAATCAAACAGATGGATCGGCTCGGCGATCGGGCGGGCGTTCATGTATTGCTCCAGCGTCAGGGGCTTTTTCATCAGCGCATCAGGATTCAGCAAAGCATTGGCACGCTGGGCCACGGCGATACGGCCGAAATCGGCGCGGGTTGCGCCGTATTCCGCCATGTAAGCATCTGTCAGCAAAGCGAAACTCGCGTTCGGGCCACCAAAGCCATAGGGATAGGTGGCATCCATGGAGAACCGCGAAAAGGACGACAGCAGTTTGCGGAAACTGTCGATCTGGTTGCTGTCACCGGCAACACAGGCGACGATATCCGCGTCCCCCGCCTGCACCGCACGCGCCGCACGGCGCAGGGCAATCACGCCGCTGGCCCCGCCGGTGGGAACGCTGTCCAGCCAGCGCGGCGACAAGCCCAGATGCTGGGTCAGGCCCACGGGTGTATCGGGAAAAAGGGTAAAGCTCGACACGGAAAAACCGTCCAGATCGGCGGGTTTCAGGGCGGCCTGTTGCAAGGTTTCGCGCAAGGCGCGTGCGATCCACCAATGGGCGGTTTCCTGTGAATAGCGCACATAGGGCACAGTAACCGGCGCGGCCAGCACCACACCATCATAGGGCGCGCGCTTCATGGGGTGGTCCGTTTCTTCAGGTGGCGCAGGTCCACGGTGGCAGCATCCCCCATCAATTCCGCCGCCCGCTGTTTGAGCGCGGCACGCTGGATTTTCTGTGTGGCCGTGAGCGGCAATTCGGCGACAAAGGCAATATAGCCCGGAGCCTTGTAATAGGCGAGCTGTTCCAGACACCAGCGGGTGATTTGTTCGGCAAGGGCCGGATCAGGGGTTTTGTTCACCACCAGACAGGCAAATACCTCGTCCCCGCGCACAGGGTCCGGCACGGCGGTTACGGCGGCGGCGGTGATGGCGGGGTGACGCATCAGGGTGGATTCGACCTCGACCGCCGCAATGTTTTCGCCGGATCGCCGGATCACGTTTTTCTTGCGGTCCACAAAGAAGAGCGCGCCGTCGTCCTCGCGGCGCACAATGTCGCCGGTGTGGAACCAGCCATCGGCCCAAGCCTCGGCGGTGGCCTCGGGGTTTTTGAAATATTCGGCAAAGAACCCCTTGCGCGGCGTGTCTCCGGCGCGGCGCACCAGCAATTCGCCCTGATCGCCGCCGTCGATTTTCACCTGCAAATCGCCCTCGGGTTTGCCAAGGCAGCTTTCGCCCACACGGCGCGGCTCGCGGTTGGCACAGATCACCGCGCCGGCACCGGTTTCGGTCATTGCCCATGCCTCGACCAGGGGGAAGCCGAAACGGGCTTCAAACGGCGCGTGCAATTCGGGGTCAACACCGGCCCCAAAGCCGAAACGCACCTTGTGGTCCCTGTCCTTGGCTGGCGGCAATCCCATCAGCATCGAGGGCATCACCCCCAGATAATGCAGACAGGTCGCGCCGCTGTCGCGCACATTGGCCCACCAGCTGCGCGGGTGGAACCTGTCCAGCACCGTCAGACACCCGCCCACGGCAATCATCGCCATAAAGGAATAGGCCATGGCGTTCATGTGGAACACCGGCAGCGGGGTGATCATGCGCTCGCCCTCCAGCCCCAATGCGCAAAGCCCGCCTGTACCGGCATACCAGCGGCCTGCCTCCAGAAAGTATTCATCGGTCAGCACGCAGCCTTTGGGCTGGACGGTGGTGCCGGATGTATAGAGCAAGGCGGCCTCGGCATCGCCCGCTCGCTGCGCGATTTGAGCGTCGGGGCGCGGCGCGGGGATCGGTTGATCCGCTGTGATCACCGGCATTTGCACGCCAGCGGCATTCGCAGCAGCGCGCAATTCATCGCAACGCGGCGCAATGGCAATCGCAAGGGCCGGTTCCGCATGGCCGATAATATAGGTCTGCTCTGCCAGCCGCAAATCGGGATTGACCGGCACAACCGACGCGCCGAGCCGGTTCAGCGCCAGCCACCAGAGGAAAAACGCAGGCCGGTTTTCCAGCAGCAACAACACCCGATGCCCGCCCCTGTATCCGGCGTGATACAACAAGTCCGAAAGGCGCGTGACTTCTGCATTGGCATCGGCATAGGTGATTGCACCAGCGGCGATTGCGTAGATTTCCGCCGTCTGCGGCAACACATTCAGGAACGGACGCGCCGGCCAGCGGCTGACCGCCATGGCAAAGGCATCGCTGACGGTTTGGGCAAGGGGGGAAATCATGGCAGCAGCTGAATATTGCGAAAGGCCGCGTCGCAATTGACGATATCAACGCGTTTGTTGGCAATGCGCAACTGCCCGTCCACCAACGCCAGCTCATGGCGCGCGGTCAGGGCCAGAAGTTGCTGTTCATCCAGACGGGTTTCCACGTAATGCATATAGGTGGTGGTCACAAAACGCCCGGCCTCTGCATCCATTTCATCAACAAAGGGACGTTGCAACACATGGTGGCAGCGGCTCTTGGGTTTTTGCGAAAAGGTCCGCGCCCCGTTCAACCGTTCCACCCGCAGTTTGAGCATGAACTGGTCCTCATACATCAATGACGTGGTATTGATCGGGTCGGTCTGCTGATAATCCAGCGGCATCCAGTAGTGGCCATCAGGCAACCACAGCGCCAGCCATTCATCATAGCGGCCCTCGTCCAGCATGCGGGCCTCGTCATAGAGGAAATCAATCAGGCTGTCTTTGGTGATGCTCATGACGCGTCCCCTTCGTTCATATCCCCGCCCTGTTTCATATCCATCGTCATAAACCTGACCCAGGCATCAAACTGGTTGCGCATCTGGCGTTCGGTGGTGCCGTTTTCCACGGCTTCCTGACTGAAATCCTCGTCTTCCTCGTACAGTCGCTGGATATTGACCCATTCCATACCATCCGCATGCAGGCCTTCTTGTGCGCGTTCATACATTTCCAGATCGTCATGCCCGACAATCGAGGTCGGCGCGTTGATCATCCGGTTATACATGGCGGTGCGCGCGGTCAGTTCTTCCGGCGCGCCCACAAGGCGGTAAATATAGCTCTCCACGATACATTTATTCGCCGCCAGCGGGATGAAAACCCGCAATTGCTGAATCGGGCCTTTGATCATGATATTGGGGAAATACACCGTGTTATGGCGGTTTTCGGCCAGAATCGCATCGGCCTTTTCCGGCCCGTAAGTTTTGGCAAGGCTGTCGCGATAGCCGGGAATTTCCGAATATTTTGAATGGATCGAATGATGCACGCCGGTGTGCCCGTGGCCGTTGGGCCATGTGCGGATGCCCATTTCCTCAAAGAATTCATAGGGCGACATAAAGGGCGCGATGATTTCCATGGCGGGGGGCAGCGGCGTGTCCTTGTCTGTGACCTCCTCCCAGAGCTTCATTGCGGTGCCGGCGCTGCTCTCGTGGGCGACCATGGGATGACAGGTGTCGGTCTGGTTTTCCACCAGCATTTTCCAGTTGCAATAATGCAGATAGCGCAGCGGCGGGCCGACGACCTCCAGCCGGCCCTCGGGGGAGCGGTCCACCATGTTATCCAGCGAGGACAGGCTGTCGCCAAAGAAATCCTCAAAGCTGATGCCCTCGGCGGCCAAACGGCAAAAAATAAAGCCGCGATAGTTTTTCACCGCGCCGACACCGGGCATGCCCTTGCTATTTTCGCTCTCGGCAAAACCGGTGTCCTGATAGCCCTTTTTCAGCGGAATCGCCAGCAGGTTGCCGTTGGTTTTGAACGACCACGCATGATAGGGGCAGCGGAAAAACTTGCCCGTATTGCCGGAGCGGTCAATCACGATCTTGGTGCCTTTGTGCGGGCAACGGTTGCGCAGGACATAGATGTCGCCGTCGGAATGGCGCACCTGCACCACCGGCTGATCCGCCACTTGTGTTGCGAAATAATCGCCCTTGTTCGGGGTCTGGCTCTCGTGGCCGACAAACACCCATGCGTTAGCGAAAAGATGTTTTATTTCAAGCTTGTAAATCTCGTCGTCAATGTAAACATCGCGGTGAACGCGGTGGCCCTGAAACAGATCGGCAACCGCCTTGGGGTTATCGGTATAGCGTCCCATAAAATGCCCTTTCTAAATATCCAGTACCAGACGCGGCGATTTCGCGCGGCTGACACAAATCTGCATAACCTTGCCGCTGTCGCGTTCCGTTTCCGACAAAACCACATCGCGATGATCCGGCGTGCCGCTGATCACATCCACCTGACAAATGCCGCAATCACCGCGCTGGCAATCATACATGACGTCCACGCCCGCGGCCTCCAGCACCTCTACAATGGTCTTGTCCGGCGGAATGGTAAACACCTGTCCGCTTGACAGGATTTCAACCTCGAAGGCCGTATCGCCGCTTTCTGCTGCGCCACTGTCAAACAATTCGAAATGGATCCGCGCCGAAGGGATGCCCGCCTGTTCAGCCGCGGTTTTTGCCGCCTCGATCATGCCGCGCGGGCCACAAAGATAGAGGTGTTGTTCCGGTGTGACCGCCTGAATGATCGCCGCCAGATCCAGCGCGGTTTGTGGGTCGTCATCGCAATGCAGCACCGCATTGAAACGCTCGCGAACCTCGGCCACATAGGCCATGGCCGAGGCCGTCCGCCCCGTATAATGAAAGGTAAACGGCCGGTTTGCCGCCTGCAAGGCCGCCGCCATGGAAATCAGCGGCGTCACCCCGATGCCGCCCGCCAGAAACACCGCCGGCGCGATTTCCAGCGGGAAACTGTTTTTGGGCGGGGCAAAGGAAACCCTGTCCCCGACGGCCAGTTCATGCATGTAGCGCGAACCGCCCTGCCCCTTTGGTTCCAGCTGCACAGCGATGGTATAGCTCTCCGGCGGCCCTGCCCCGTTGTCAAAACTGACCAGCGAATAATCCCGTGCTCCCCCGTCAGGCAACTGCACTTGAATATGCGCGCCGGGCGCGGCGGTTGGCAGTTTATCCCCCGCTTCCGGCACCAGACGGATGCTTTTGATGCGGCTGGTCAGCTCTGAAATCTCTTGAATTCTTGCACGAATGATATCGGTCATGTAGCCCCCTCAAAATAATATGCATTTTCATATACATAGGGTCAAGCCTGTTTTTTCCTGCCGTTTCGCGTTGACATGCCCCACTCCCTCCTGTGTC
>WFTU01000365.1 GCA_015485375.1 Paracoccaceae bacterium
TAGGCATCGCGCGGCAGGCCGGAGCGCAGGTAGTCGATGGTGAAATCGATGGTTTTCGGGATGGCGGGAAAATCGCCGCGCTCGATGGTTGCCGCGCCTTCGCTTCCGCCTTCCATCATTTTCCAGACCATGCCCCATGTCAATTCCATCTGCGCCGTGATTTCCAGAAACGCGCCGGTCGCGCCGCCATGCAGGGCAGGCAGGAACGGGTTGCCGATCAGGGTCGGGCGGAACGGCAGAGTCGCGGTCAATTCGTCCCCGCGACGCTCGAATTCCACGCCGAGGTGGCGGATGTAGGGGATGTTGCCGGCCAGACGCGCAAGAGCGGCATCGCGGCGTTGCTTGATGACCTGAACGGGTTCCGGCTTCGCCATTACTTGCCCTCCTTGTCGAACCGCGAGACGGTGAAGGCACCCGCGACCGTGGCCACGGGGTCGTCCTCGTATTCGTCAAAGGCCGTGGCCTGCACGAAAGCGACCGAGCGGGTGATGCGGTGGCATCTGGCGCGCGCGGTGATCTTCTGCCCCGGCGTGGCGGAGCGCATATAGTCAATCCGCAGGTCGATCGTTGCCGTGCCGGCGGGCGAGGACGGATGCGACATCACCGCCGCGCCGCAACAGGTGTCCAGCAGGGCCGTGACCACGCCGCCGTGCAGCACACCGGTGGAGGGATCACCGATGAAACGGGCGTCGTAGTCGATGGACATTTCCGCCTCTCCCTTGCCGAGGGAAACCAGCGTCATCCCGAGGTCGCGCGCATGCGGAATTGCCTCGATAAACTGCTGGGCAACGATTTCTGTGTTATCACTCACCGGCGGGTCCTCCTGTGAAAACGCGGCGTCTGACCTACCAGTGACAACAAAATGCCGTTCACGTCAATTTCTTTGCGCGGGGTGATTGCAAAACGTTGCGTCCCTGTCCAGTATGTCGCCGAAAGGGGGGAGAATGCCCGAAGAAACCATGACATTGAAAGAAATGTGCGCGCTGTTCGACGTAACGCCGCGTACGCTGCGATATTATGAATATCTGGAGCTGATCTCTCCGGCCAAGACCGGCCGCACCCGCCACTACGGCCCGACCGAACGCGCGCGGGTGAAGCTGATCCGCCAGGGCCGCCGTTTCGGCTTTCCGCTGGAGGAAATCCGGCAATGGCTGGAGCTTTACGACCCTTGCGAGCAGAACCGCTCGCAGATGGAAAAGTGGATCGAGATGTCCACCCGCCAGCTGGCCGAACTGGACCGGCGCAAGAAGGAACTGGAAGAGGTCACCGCCGAGCTGGACCGCTTGCGGGCGATGACACAGGCCTCGCTGGACGCGCTGGAATAGGGAACCCCTGAAAAAATCGTGAAACTGTGATATACTCCCGACTGTTCCGAGTATGGGAGAGGTATCATGTCAACCCGAAACCCGTTTCACCGTGTCTGGAAATCCTTGTGCGTGCTTGGATTGGGGGGATTGGCAGCCCTTGCGCCGCAACCGTTGCTGGCAGAGGCCCCGCGCGACGGGCAAGGGTATGATTTTGCATGGTTTCCCTACCTCGGGCAAACCTATTTCGAATATACCACGTCGCAAATGCAGGACGATGCCGAGGCATTCTGCAAACAGATGTCCGGCAACACAATCAATACCACGCAGGTTCCGGGGATGGTCCGGCAACTGGTCAGGTCGCACCCGTTCGATACCAATGCCGCCGATGCGTTCAGCAGGGCTATGAACGATATTCCGGGCGCGCTGGGTAAGGAACTGTCGAATCTGGGCAGACCTGTCGGGTTCAGCCCCGCGGTCAAATGGGTTTTCAACGGCGATGCCGGCCCTGCAGCGTATTTCCGGTTGCGGGACGAGAACGGCCGGATTTTACGGTTCACGCCCAGCACCTTCACACGCGGGGTCGTATGTGGAACCGGCGATTTGGACACGGTCTGGAAATTGCGCGGAACCTATGTTCCCGAAACCCCGAAACTCGGGAGTGCGCCGGACGAGGATACGGACCCGATCATGGAATCCGGCGGGATCACCCTGAAAGCCGGTGACGGGTTTGACGATGCCGTCATCGGCACCATCGCCATTGACCTTGGCAAGGTGAAAGTCGAGCTGTCGCCGATATCCGACGGCGAAACAGACACCGGAGGGCAACAAACTACGGCCACACCGGATGAAACGACAACACCGGACAAACCGCGTGTTTTGTTGCTGACAACGCCGGGGTTCATCACCGCGCCGCCGGTTGTCAAGGACAGACCATGCACACAGCAACGCGCCGATCTGGAGCGCGCGGTGGACGTGCT
>WFTU01000366.1 GCA_015485375.1 Paracoccaceae bacterium
GGTGTACCCACCGTCCCGATGCTGGCCCCGTCGAGCAGGATATTTCCGGCCACGACACGCGGCAGGCCGCTTGCGACAACATCGGTGATTGCACCGGAAGCCGTCAGCGAGGCTGTTCCGCCCGCATAAACCCCGGCAACCGGAAGGGCGCCATTCCAGGCATCCAGATAAACATTCACACCGCTACGCGCCGTGATATCGCCACCGGTCAGGACAGTGACAGTCAACGGATTATCCGCCGCCCCGATCGATCCGGAGTTTCCGCTTTCAAGAATTATGTTCTTGCCGGTCACAGCCGAATAATTCGCGGCGGAAGCATCGGTCATCTCGCCATCGATGCGTATCCGGACATCGTTCTTGCCATCGACCCAGTTTATCCCGGCCGAGGTTTCGGCCCCGAGGAAAATCGCGCCGTTATACGCCCATGCGGTCAGCGCGCCGAAAGCGACGTTGTTCTCGTCAACCTGTGTAAAGGCGAAATCGAAATCCTCCTGTTGGCGGATGCGGATTTCACTGGCGGCCGTATCAACCTCGATATCGGCGCGATCCGCACCGGCAATGGCCAGCAGATCGGCATCGCTCAGGTTGGTCCCGCCAGCAATGACATAGTTGTCCAGCAGTTCACCAATGGAATCTCTGGCAACCAGCCCTATGTCGCCCGCCGCCGAAACATTCGGAGCCTCTACGCGGATCTGCGTATCACCCGTCTGGCGCACAAGGCCGGCGCGAATGGAGCGGGTCAACTGTTCCGGCGTCCATTCCATCCCTTGCAGGATATCCGCGGTTTCTGTCGCGGAAGGCAGATACTCGAAGTTCGGATCATAGGCAGTCTGGGCGTTCCACTGCGAATATAGCGCCTGACGATCGGTCACATAGGCGTCCAGTTGTGCCTGCGTCCATCCGCTCGACAACAGCGAAGCCTCGGTCGCCGCGTCCACTGTAAACGTCTGCCGCGCGCCTCCATCCTGTGTCCGCTGCTTCCAGTAATCGTCGTAAAGACGCTCGCGCTCGATTTTCAGCGCCGCAAGCTGTTCCAGCTCGCGATCCGCAGCACCGGCGTCATACAACCCGATCTGGTTGACCCAGAGATCGACCAGTTCGGCCTCGGTCCGGCTGTCACGGGTTTCGTTGTCATTGCGATCCAGAAGCGAACCGTCCATAGCCAGAAGGGCGACAGAACCGGTATCGGAAACAACCCGGAATACCCCGAGGTCGCCCGAAACCTCGTTGATTCTGATGTTGGCCCTGGCCTGCGCGGTGATCGTCCCTCCATCCGTATCTATGTTCAGGTCACCGCCGGAGGTTTCGTTCCCGATCGCCCCGTCCTGCGCCAACAAGTCGATGTTGGTGCCCGTAACCGCAGTGCCGGTGCCGCGTTGCAAGATGGAACCTTGCGCCGCCAGCGTTACATTGCCCGAGAACGCGGCATCCGGTCCGGCGCTGCGATCCGTGGACTCGGCAGAAATGAGGATCATGTCGCCCTTCATCTCGCGGATATCCACATTATCCGTCGCCGTCGCCGTAATCGTGGTTCCGTCAATCTGGTCCATACGGAATGCGCCGTCCATTCCGCCGATGCGCCCGCCTGTGGCGCTCAGCACAGTATCACCCGTGAACAGGGCGACCTGCTTGCTTGCCGTCAGAACGGAACCTGCACTGGCGGAAACACTGGTATTGCCGGTGCTGTTGCTGACCGTATCCGAGAAAATCACATTCCCCGTTGTCGAAATATTCAGCGCTCCGGTGCTGCCGCCCGCGAAGTAGATATCGATCGGATAATCGGCTTTCAGGCGATGTTCATACAGCTGCGTGGTGACCGTGGTTTCCGCCCACTCGTAATAACGCCAGCCCGAACCGACCTTCCACCATTCCACACTGTCATAGGTTTTCACCTTCGGTGACGTATTGTAGCTGACACTCGTGCGAACACCCTTGAAGGCATAGCCATAGTCGGCACCCGCCAGCGAGGCCCCGATATACGGCGCAACACCCAGACTCTCCGTTGTGTTCGTCGTCGAAAGCGTTGTAGTCGTCGTCTCTTTTACGCTCGAACCGGTAATACCGACAATGATCAGGTCTTTCTGTATCCTGTATTTGGTATAGACGGTTTTCTCTGCCGTCAGGGTGATATAATCGCGATCGGGCGTCGGATTGTATGTTGCCCAACGGCCGTCATTGGACGTGAAGGTGCGGACAAGATTGGTCGGCGTCACTCTGGTAATGCCGTTCACCGTTTCCGTACTGTAGGTCTCGTTGTTATAGATTTTCAGCGCGCCGTTCTCGCGCACATACTGCGTAACGAGGAAGCGCTCGCTGGTGGTTCCCCTGTCCAGAATCCGGGCGTCGGAAGTATCGGTGATTTTCACGATACCCTTGATGCCCTGTTGCACACCATTGACGACTTCCGATGTTCCGAGATCGATCCGTTTCAGCAGAACGGGCGTGGTTGCCGCGCTGGTCACGGTAATTTCCCCGAACCCGTCGAGCGCCTCGATCCGGCCTGTGCCGGTCGAAATGATGTCGCCCACGATCTCGACCCGTCCACCCTGAACGATCATGGGGTCAACCTCGATCTGTCTGGTGTCCAGATTGTAATATACCGGCACATCGCTGTTGATATATGCACTGCGAACCAGTTCGTCCGTTACCGGAGTCGAGGGATCGAACAACAGAACCGTTCCTGTCCCGTTGGTGGCATTCAGGCTCGCGAGTTCGGTCTCGATTCCGTTCAGAATTTCGACAGTGAAGCTACCCCGACCGGCGCTGATAAGCCCGTTGATGTTGAGGGTATCGGCACTGATATAGACATTCTTGCCGGCCCTGATGGATCCAAGGCGCGGCGCGAGGGTAAAGGTCGGCACGTCAGGCAGGTTCTGCGTCAGGGACGGCGTGATTGCGACAGTGACCGGAGTGCCGGGTTGCGCTGTTACGTCGAAACCGTTGCGCACATAGTTGCGGTACTGATCCTGAACCTGTTCGAAATAATCCGCATATTGCGCCTCGGGGGAGCCGCCGACAACCGTAATGCCGGGCGTATAGCCAAGGATAAAGTCGCCATTCGGCGCCGACAGGTTAATGGTCTTTGCCGTGATATCCGCCCGCACATCCATGTCGCCATAGTTCGATGTCGCCAGAACACTGCCGCGGACGTTGCTGATTTCTCCGGTAAGGATAATCGTACCCGTCCCCGTCGGCGCACCGCCGGTCGTGGCGCCATAAGTAACAATCTCGATTGACGGATCGCCGGAACTTTCGCCCGAAATCATTTTGAAGTCGTAACGTCCGGGTTTGCTGCCGGACAGAAGACGCACATCCGCGGTGTTTGCCACGCTGACATCGTTGAACAGAATCCGCCCGCCTTCGTCGGTGGGGATGGTCATGGAGCTGGTTTCGAGGAACGCGGTCGAATACACATTGATCTTGA
>WFTU01000367.1 GCA_015485375.1 Paracoccaceae bacterium
CGCTGGTGCTGTTCGGTTAGGCGCCCCAGATGATCGGTGCGGCCTCGGTCATCACCGAAATACCGATATAGATAGCAACACTCGCCGCCGTGACTTGCACCGCTAGCAGCAACCGCGCGGCCGCCTTTTCCGCGATGCGCAGCGGCCAGCTTGCAGCAAAGGTCAGCGCGGCCATGCCGAGGATGGAGCCGACTCCGAACACCAGAATATAGGTCATCGCCGTCAGCGCGTTCTGAGTGGCCGCGGCCGCCAGCGCCACAAGTCCGGCGGAGCCTGCCGCGCCGTGGGCCAGTCCGATGGCATAGGCGCGCGGCGAGAACCCCGTGTGTTTATGTTCATGCGGATCCTGATCGTGCGCGACCTTGGCGCCCTGATGGCTGTGGGCGTGGAAATGTTTGACGCCGTCGCCGTGGTCATGGACATGGAAATGGATGCGGGCCTTCCAGAGTTTCCGGAACAGGTGCAGGCCGAGGCCGATCAGCATGATGCCGACTCCGAACTCCATGCCTGCGGCCAGACGGTTGGTGATGATCGCGCCGAACAGGATCACAGGCGTCGAGATTACAAACAGTGTGGTTGTATGCCCCATGCCCCAGCTTGCACCCAGCAGCGCCAGCCGTTTCGGCGAGGCTTTGCCCGAGGAGGCCAGCGTGCCGATCGCCGCCAGATGATCCGTCTCGAAGGCATGACCCATGCCGACCAGAAATCCCAGAACCAGAAAACTTTCCACGTGTTTCTCCTCGACAGACTCGGATGTGTTTCCGGCGTCGGGTTTCTATTCTGAGTGCGCCGGAGTCAATAGGGCTAGATGTCGAGGTCTACCCAGATCGGCACATGGTCCGAGGGGCGCTCGCGGCCGCGCATCTCGCGGTCTATCCGGCAGTCCTTCAGGTGGTCGGCGGCCTGCGGGGTCAACAGGAAATGGTCGATGCGGATTCCGTTGTTGCGCTGCCATGCGCCGCGCTGGAAATCCCAGAAGGTGTAGTTGTCCGGCGCGGCATCAAGGGTGCGGAAGGCCTCGGTAAAGCCGAGGTTGAGGATTTTGCGATAGGCCGCGAGGCTCTCGGGCCGGAACAGCGCATCGCCCCACCAGTCGTCCGGGTGCGCGGCGTCCTCGGGCTGGGGGATAATGTTGTAGTCGCCGGCCATCAGCGCGATTTCCTCGGATTTCAGCAATTCCTGTGCGCGGGTATACATGCGCTCCATCCACGCCAGTTTATAGTCGAACTTCGGCCCCGGCACCGGATTGCCGTTCGGCAGATACAGGCCGCAAACGCGCACGGTGTTGATGGTGGCCTCGATCCAGCGGGCCTGTTCGTCGTCGTCATCCCCGGGCAGGCCGCGCACCACGTCCTCGATCGGGTGTTTGGACAGGATGGCGACGCCGTTGAAACCTTTCTGGCCGTGGGTCTCGACGTTGTAGCCGAGATCCTCGATCGGTTCGCGCGGGAAGTTTTCGTCGATCGACTTGATCTCCTGCAACAGCACCACGTCGGGGGCCGTTTCCTCCAGCCATGCGATCAGGTTGGGCAGGCGGGCCTTGATGCCGTTGATATTGAACGAGGCGATTTTCATGGGGCGCGCGGTCCTTTTGCTGGTTTGGAACCTTGATAAGGGGTAGTAACGGTTTTTTAAACCTTTGAATGATAGCTGGAGAAGATGGGCAAGGCGCAGACGTTTATCCGGGTGCTGGGGGAGCGCAATACCGGCACGCGGGCAATGATACAGATGATGCGGGCGCAACCGGCTGTGCGCCTGTTTCCTGCGGGAGAACGTGGCCCTGCCGATCCGCCGGAACTGGACGGGTTGAAAGCGCGGATTGAGGCGATGGGCGGGCCTTGGCGCGCGGTCTATATGGATGCGTTGCGGGACATGGCGTTCGCGCGGGCCTGTCCGACGAAGCTGTGGAAACATGCGCGGATCAAACCGGATCCGGCCTTTGCAGCGAAACGGGCGCATCTGGTGTTTTGCGTGCGCGATCCCTACTCGTGGGTGATCTCGCTGGCGCGGAACCCCTATCATCTGCGCGGCGAAATGCCAAAGACCTTGGCGGAATTTGTCGTGCGGCCGTGGATGACGATGGGACGGGACAATATGGATGCCGTGCTGAAGTCGCCGCTGGAATTGTGGAACGGCAAAAACCGCGCCTATCGGGATTTCGCGATGGAAGGCGTGCCGGTGGAAGTCGTGCGCTTCGAGGATTTCGTTGCCGCACCGGAGGCCGAAGTCTCGCGGGTGCTGGACAGTTTCGGTGTGGCCTATGATCGGGTGGAGCGGCTGGAACGCTCCACCAAGGATGCCCGAACAGTCGAGGAAATTG
The DNA here is from genome assembly GCA_015485375.1 of Paracoccaceae bacterium. Lineage (GTDB taxonomy): Bacteria > Pseudomonadota > Alphaproteobacteria > Rhodobacterales > Rhodobacteraceae > NORP23. The sequence goes on from WFTU01000367.1 coordinate 2,321, forward strand.
CAGCCTATCATGCACGCGAGGGCTGGGCCGACTGGCTGACGCGCGGTGTGGTTTCGGCGATCAATGCGCGGGTGGACTGGGACGTGGCGGCGGCGTTCGGCTATGCGCGGCGCGATGCGGCGGATTTCCCTGACAAGCTACCGCGCAAGACAGCGACGGAGATGCGCGAGC
>WFTU01000368.1 GCA_015485375.1 Paracoccaceae bacterium
CCACCCCCGCATGGGGCTTCGACTTGCCGGCCCCGCGCTGGTCAAACAGGATCACGCGATACTTTTCAGGATCGAAAACCGCCGCATGGCCGGATTTGAACCGCCCCCCGGCCCGCCATGCAGCACCACCACCGGCACCCCGTCCGCGTTCCCCGACTGCTCGACATAAATGGTATGTCCCCCCGGCACCTCCATCATCCGCTGGTCGAAAGGTTCCCGCGCGGGATACAGCCTGCGCCGTGGCGCGTCGTCGTTTTGGCTCGCATGTTCCGGCATGATTGCTCTATAAGTTGTCCAACCCCGCAAGCATGGCAGGTAGAAAAGATGAGTGCAACGCAAACCAACACCGTAGACCCCGCCGAAGTCGCCAAATTCGAGGCCATGGCCGCCGAGTGGTGGGATCCGGCCGGAAAATTCAAACCCCTGCACGAGATGAACCCCGTGCGTCTGGAATACATCGTCGCCCGCATTTGCGAGACTTTCGGGCGCGACCCGAAATCCCTGACGCCGCTCACCGGCCTGCGCCTGCTCGATATCGGCTGCGGCGGCGGGCTTCTTTCGGAACCCATGGCACGGCTCGGCGCTACGGTTGTCGGCGCGGACGCCGCAGCGGGCAACATTCCCGTGGCGCAAATCCACGCCGAGCAGTCCGGTCTGGATATCGACTACCGCAATGTCACCGCCGAGGCGCTGGCCGAGGCAGGCGAACAGTTCGACGTGGTTCTGAACATGGAAGTGGTGGAACACGTCGCCGACCCGCTCGGATACCTGACCGCTTGCCGCCAGCTTCTGAAACCGGGCGGCCTGATGATCTGCTCCACCATCAACCGCAACCCCAAAAGCTACGCGGTCGCGATTTTCGGGGCCGAGGTCATCATGCGCTGGCTGCCACGCGGCACCCACGACTGGAGCAAGTTTATCACACCTGCAGAACTGGAAGAGCTTCTGACCAACGCCGGCCTGCGCCCGATCGACAAAAAGGGATTTGTGTTCAATCCGATCCAGTGGTCATGGTCGATATCGGATCGCGACCTGTCGGTGAACTACGTCACCGCCAGCATCAATCCTCTTTAGACAGAAACGTCCGCAACTCCCGCAACACCGGCAGCACCGCGCGAATCTTTTCCGGCCCGAGGCTCTCCATCACGTCGTCGAACACCGGCGCAATCGCCCGCACCGCCTCGTCCCGCGCAGCAATACCGGCGGGCGAGATCGACACGAACTTGCGCCGCGCGTCATCCCAGTCCGGCCGAATATGGATATAGCCCGAGGCCTCCAGCTTCGACAGCGTGTTGGTCATCGCCCCCTTGGTCACATGAAAAATCCGCGCCAGTTGCGCGGGGGTTTTTTCGCCCCCCAGCCGCGCGAAATGGTTCAGCACACTGAAATGCGACAGCTCCATCCCCTTGGGCAGCGCCCGCCCGAAACGGGTGCGCGCCATCTGGTCAGCCGCGGAAATCTCGCTGAACAGGGCAATGGCAAGCGGGTCGTTTTGCAGGCTGTCGGTCATGATCCCTCGGGCGGTGCGAATACGCGACTGTGTTTGAGCGACGGGATTTTCGCCCGCGCGGTTTCCACATCGTTAAGGTCTAACGCAACAAAAGTCACGCCTTCCTCCGCGCCGCCATCCGCCAGAACCTCGCCCCAGGGCGAAATCGCCAGCGAATGCCCGTAGGTTTGGCGCGCCCGCTCCGCCCCGTCCGCATGGGTGCCACACTGCGCCGGTGCCAGCACGAAACACCCGTTTTCAATCGCCCGCGCCCGCAACAACGCATGCCAGTGCGCCCGCCCCGTCGGCACGGTAAAGGCCGCAGGCGCCGTCAGGATTTTCGCGCCCGCTGTGGCCAGCGACCGGTAAAGCGCCGGAAACCGCATATCGTAACAGATGGTTAACCCGACATTGGCAAAGCCCGCATCCGCCACAACCGCCCGATCCCCGGGCCGGTATGCCGCGCTTTCGCGATAGCTCTCGCCATTGCCCAGATCGACATCGAACATGTGGATCTTGTCGTAGCGTGCGATAATCCCGCCATCCGGCCCGACCAGAAACGACCGGTTGGCAAAGCGTCCGTCCGCGTCGCCGGTTTTCAGGCCGAGAGAGCCGATCAGCAAGGAAATCCCCAGCTCCGCCGCCACCGCCCGCAACCGCACCAGCGTCGGGTCACCGGCTTCGGTGTGCAAAACCTCCGCCTGCTGTTTGCGACTGGCGGAGATAATGTTGGTGGTTTCGGGCGTCAGCACAAACTGCGCGCCACCCGCTGCCGCCTGCCGGATAAACCCTTCGACCCGCGTCAGGTTTTCGGCGGGGTCATGGCCCGAGGTCATCTGGACAAGAGCGGCGTTCAGGATCATCCCGCAGCCAGCATCCGGTCAAGTTGTCCGTCGTATTCCAGATCGAACAACTCGTCACATCCACCGATCGGCGTGCCGTCGATGAAAATCTGCGGCACGGTGCGCCCGCCATTGGCACGTTGCATCATTTCAGCGCGCTTGTTCGGGGCCATGCCAACGTCAATTTCGTCGTAATTCACGGACTTTTCGTTCAGCAACCGCTTGGCCGCCACGCAGAACCCGCAGAACCGGGTTGTATAGATTTCGACTTTTTTCATTCCATCATCCTTAACGCTTGAGCGGGATGTAATGGATTTAGGTATC
>WFTU01000369.1 GCA_015485375.1 Paracoccaceae bacterium
GGGGCCGAGGTCGCCGGAGGTCAGAACGTGGAGTTCCGTCGGCTCGATCACGCCGGATGCGGTGACCTGTAGGTACTTGTCGGCCATCGGATCGGGGCTGGCAGGCAGGGCGACAGCGGGTTGTTCCAGTCGGGACGCGATGCCGGCCAGCAGGTCGGTTTTCCACTGCCAGCGCGAAAGCTGCCATGTGCCGAGCGCGAACAGGATGGCGGCGCCGGTGAGGCCGAAGAACAGGGGAATTGCCATACGGCGGATCATGGGAACATCCTTTTGAACGAAAACGCGAGCCCCCGAAGGGACCCGCGCGCAATGTAGACGGGACAAGCGGCGGCAGGAACCCCGGCCGCGCGCCCCGTATTCCGGTCAGCCGCCCCAGATGTAGATGGAGGCGAAGAGGAACAGCCAGACCACATCGACGAAGTGCCAGTACCAGGCGGCGGCCTCGAAACCCACGTGCTGGGTCGGGGTGAAATCGCCCTTCATCGCCCGCAGCAGGCAGACGAACAGGAAGATCGTGCCGACGATCACGTGGAAACCGTGGAAGCCGGTAGCCATGAAGAAGTTGGCGCCATAGATGTTGCCGGAGTAGGCGAAGGTCGCGTTGGCATACTCGTATACCTGCAGCGAGGTAAAGATCAGGCCGAGGACGATGCCGATGGCCAGCCCGCGGATCAGGACCTTGCGGTTGTTCTCGTGCACCAGCGCGTGATGTGCCCATGTAACCGCGACGCCGGAGCATAGCAGGATCAGGGTGTTGATCAGCGGAATATGGAAGGCGTCGAGCGTCTCGATGCCCGGGGGCGGCCAGGAACCGCCGGCAGCCTCGGTCGGATAGAGCGCGGCCTTGAAGAAGGACCAGAACCACGCGACGAAGAACATGACCTCGGAAGTGATGAACAGGATCACGCCGTAGCGCAGGCCGATCTGAACAACCGGTGTGTGGTCACCAGTGCGGGCCTCGACCACAACGTCGGACCACCAAGTATACATGACGTAAAGCACCAGCGCGAGGCCGATGAGCATCATCCACGGGCCACTGTCCTGCATATACATGACCGCGCCGAAGAGCATGACAAATGCGCCGAGCGCGCCAAGAAACGGCCACGGGCTGGGTGGCAGGATGTGGTAGTCGTGATTTTTTTCGTGCGCCATGTTGGGTCCCTCTTTTATTGTCACTTATGCGGTTAGTTTACCGCTGTGGTTTCTTGTCCGTCTAGCGGATCGGCACTTGTAACCTGCGCGTCTTCGGGCAGGTCGGTTTCGTAGAATGTATAGGAAAGCGTGATTGAATTCACATATTTTCCGTCCGGATCATCGACGATCCCGGGATCGACGTAGAATGTCACCGGCATCTGCACGCGCTCGCCGGGCTGCAATACCTGCTGCGTGAAGCAGAAACAGGCGATCTTGCTGAAATAGTTGCCCGCCGCGAAGGGGGCTACGTTGTAGGTGGCGGAACCGGCAATCACGCGGTCGGTGGGATTATAGGCTTCGTAGAAGGCGAGACCGACCTCGCCGATACGGATCTCCATTTTGGTTTGTAGCGGGCGGAATTCCCACGGCATGTCGCGGCCAAGCGAGGCGTCGAAGCGCACAATCATGGTCTGGTCGAGGATCACATCGCTGCTGCGTTCGGCCGTGGTGGTGGTGCCGCCATAGCCCGTGACCTTGCAGAACCAGTTGTAGAAAGGCACAGCCGACCACGCCATGACGGTCATGAAGGCCACAACCCCCACAAGCGCCAGAACGGATTTGCTGTTGGCCGTTACCTTCATTCGGATGCCCCTGCGGTCGCGGAATAGTTCGGGGCGGTGGGGTCAACGTTCTGCGGAATTGAGAGTTTTACCATGGTGACCGCGAAAATCAGGCTGACAAAAGCCCCCAGAACCAGCCCGAGGGACATATTGCGCCCGCGCCGGCGCGTGTGAAGTTCATGTTCCTGATGGATGCCGCTCATGTTCAATACCACACTGGCCAGTTGGTGATGCCCAGATCGAAGGCGCGCAGAACGGCCTCCAGCATGATTGCCACGAAATGGACGAAAAGATAGAGGATGGAGAAACCGAAGAACCGTTTTTCCACACGATAGGAATCCGCATCGGCGGCCGCGTCGTCGCGCCGCCAGATGGCGAAGGCGCCGTATACGAAAACCGCGTTCAGCACGACAGCGACAGTGAAATAGATCACGCCGCCGATTTCGGTGAAGGCCGGCGCAATGGCGATCGGCACCAGCAGCAGCGTATAGGCAAGGATATGGTTGCGCGTGACCCGTGTGCCCTTGGTCACCGGCAACATGGGCACGCCTGCGGCGGTGTAGTCATCATTGCGGAACAGGGCCAGCGCCCAGAAGTGCGGCGGGGTCCAGACGAAAATCAGGGCGAACATCAGTACGCTCTCGATGCTGATGCCGCCCGTGGCCACGGCCCAGCCGATCATCGGCGGGAAGGCCCCTGCGGCACCGCCGATCACGATATTCTGCGGCGTGCTGCGCTTGAGCCACATGGAATAGATCACGACGTAAAAGAAGATGGTAAAGGCCAGCAATCCGGCGGCCAGTTCATTTCCGAACAGCGCAAGCATCATCACGGCCATGACCGACAGGACGATACCGACTGCCAGTGCTTCGGAACGTTTGACCCGCCCCGAAGGGATCGGGCGGTCGGCGGTGCGTTTCATCACCGCATCGATGTCGCTGTCCCACCACATGTTGAGCGCGCCCGAGGCCCCTGCCCCGACCGCGATGCACAGGATGGTCGCCACGGCGATTACCGGATGCACAGCCACCGGCGCGGCAATCATGCCAACCAGCGCGGTAAAGATCACCAGACGCATGACACGGGGTTTCAGCAGTTCGACATAGTCGTTGAACTGCGTCTCGTATTCCTGCTCCGGTGTACTCAATGCCGCGTCGGCCATGGATGTATTCCCTAGTCAGCCGAAGCGACGGTTACGGAGGGCGCAATGCCGGCAAATTCGGCCTGCGCACCCTTCAGCCATTCGTCGTAGGCCTCTTGCGAGACGACTTTGACGGTGATCGGCATATAGGCGTGGTTGATGCCGCAAAGCTCCGAACACTGGCCGAAATAGACGCCCTCTTTTTCCGCTGCGAACCATGTTTCCTGCAGGCGGCCCGGGACAGCGTCCAGTTTCACACCGAAGGCCGGAATGGTCCAGGAATGGATAACATCCGAAGCTGTGATCTGCAGGCGCACGACCGCGTTGACGGGCACGACAACCGCGTTGTCCGTTGCCAGCAAAAATTCGTCATCGGAATAGCCGTAATCCGCCAGCATGGCCCTGACCTCGTCGGTGAGGACATTGGGCAGGTCTCCCTCGATCGTGGAGGCGGAGCCCAGCATGTTGGCATCGAACTCGAAACCGGCTTCCGGGTATTCGTAGGTCCAGTACCACTGGTTGCCGGTAACCTTGATGGTGATATCGGATTCAGGGATTTCCAGTTGTTTGAACAGGATCGGCAGAGAGAACGAGCCAATGACGATCAGGATCAGGATCGGCACCACGGTCCAGGTAACCTCGATCGCGGAGTGGTGGGTGAAACGGGCCGCATCCGGATTGCGTTTGGCATTGTAGCGGACGATCACATAGATCAGCAGCGCGGTGACGAAAATCGTGATGATTGTAATGATCCACAGGATCATCCCGTCGAGCCACTGAAGGTCGCGCGCCAGTTCGGTGGAGGCTGGCTGGAAGCCCATTCCGCCCGGTATCGGCTTGCCGACCCGTTCAAGATCCTGCAGGCTGTCCTGCGCCCAAGCGGCGCCGGAAACGGTCGCCGCCGTCAGAAAAGCCGCCAATTTTGTGAAGAAAACGCCAATCCGCATTGTTCAGTCCCCTAGTTCGTGCTTGTCGCACTTTATAAAAAACCCTGCTTTTTCAGTGGTGCAGGATTCTGTTTATTGATCTAGATCAAAAACCACATAAATAGGCAGAAAACAAGGTAGACGTTTGCGGCATTCAGCCGCTAATGGGGATATTGCCCGTTTCCCTTACCCTTAAAGGAATAATAATGACAAACCCCGATGCGAAGTTTCGCCCGTTCGAGACAAATCTCGATCTGGCGCAAAGCCTGAAGACCTTGCGCGCGGCCACCGACGGGGCCGATGACGGGGAGCTGTTTCTGGAACGGCGGCGCTCCGAGGCGATTGTGCTGGACGACGGGCGGATCAAGACCGCGAGCTATGACGCCTCCGAAGGGTTCGGGTTGCGGGCCATTCTGGGGGAAACGGCGGGATATGCGCATTCTTCCGAAATTTCCGATGCAGCGCTGAAACGGGCGGCGGAAACCGCGCGCCTTGCTGTCGGCGACGGTGGCGGGGTGATGGCGCCGCCGCCACGGGCCACCAACCAGCGTTTGTATTCGGATCGCGATCCGCTCGATGATGCGGAATTTCCGGTGAAGATCGAGGTGCTGCGCGAGATCGACGCCTATGCCCGCAGTCTCGATCCGAAAGTGGTGCAGGTCTCGGCCAGCCTGTCGGCCTCCATGCAGGAGGTGGAGATTTTGCGGCCCGACGATGTGCATCTTTTGGACGCGCGGCCGATGGCGGGGATCAATATTTCGGTGATTGTCGAGAAAAACGGGCGCCGCGAGAGCGGCTATGCCGCGACCGGCGGGCGGCACGGTCTGGCGCAGATGATGTCGCGCGCGCAGTGGCAGGGGCTGGCGAAGGAGGCCTTGCGTATCGCGCTGGTCAATCTGGAGGCCGAGGATGCGCCTGCCGGTGTGATGGACGTGGTGCTGGGTAACGGCTGGCCCGGTATTCTGCTGCACGAGGCGATCGGGCATGGGCTGGAAGGGGATTTCAACCGCAAGAAAACCAGTGCTTTTGCCGGATTGCTGGGCAAACGGATCGCGGCCGAGGGGGTGACGGTGGTCGATGACGGCACCATTCCGGACCGGCGCGGCTCGCTATCGTTTGACGACGAGGGCACGCCGACGCAGCGCAATGTGCTGATCGAGGACGGAATCCTCGTGGGCTATATGCAGGACCGCCAGAACGCGCGGCTGATGGGGGTCGAGGCGACAGGCAACGGGCGGCGGCAGAGCTATGCCCATGCGCCGATGCCCCGGATGACCAATACGATCATGCTGGGGGGTGACCTCGACCCGTCGGAGGTTCTCGCGGGGGTCGAGGACGGCATCTATGCGGTCGGGTTCGGCGGCGGGCAGGTGGATATCACCAACGGCAAATTCGTGTTCAGTTGCACCGAGGCGTATCGGGTGAAGAACGGCGTGGTCGGCAATCCGGTCAAGGGCGCGACGCTGATCGGCGACGGGGCGACGGCCTTGAAAAACGTGCGGGCCATCGGCAACGACATGGCGCTGGACCCGGGGATCGGGACCTGTGGCAAGGCGGGGCAGTCGGTGCCGGTCGGGGTCGGCCAGCCGAGCCTGCTGATCGGCGGGCTGACGGTCGGGGGCAGTGCGACGTAGCGAAACGCGTTGCATAGGCCGGCGGCCGGTGCCATGAAGGAGCCATGCAAGCCCTGACCATCCTTTCCGGTGAATACGGGATGCTGGCCCTCGGGCTGGCATTCGGGGTGATGTTTTTCGGCGGGTTTACCAAGGGCGCGGTGGGGTTTGCCCTGCCGATGATCGCCATCAGCGGCATCGGTTCGATCATGCCGGCCGAAATCGCCATTGCCGCGCTGATCCTGCCGAGCCTGTTCACCAATATCTGGCAATCCTTTCGCAACGGTATCGGCGAGGCCTGGGGTTCCGTGCGCAAATACTGGCGGCTGAATGCGGTTCTGCTGGTGTCGATCTATGCTTTTGCGCAACTGGTGACGGTTATTTCGGACCGCGCGCTGTTTATCGCGCTCGGCTCCGGCGTGACCCTGTTTGCCGCCATCCAGATCAGCGGCTGGATACCGCATATCTCGGCCAGCGTGGCGCGGAAGATCGAACCGCTGGTAGGGTTTGTTTCAGGGTTTTTCGGCGGGCTGTCGGGGGTCTGGGGACCGCCGATCATCCTGTTTCTGCTCTCGCAGCATATCCCGAAACGCGAGGTGGTGCGGGTGCAGGGGATTTCCTTTCTGGTCGGTTCCATCGTGCTGTCGGGGGCGCATATCCGCTCCGGCCTGCTGGGGCCGGTGATGCTGCCGCTGTCATTGTGGATGGTGATTCCGGCGATGGCGGGGATGGGGCTGGGATATGTGGTGCATGACCGGCTGGATCAGGAGAAATTCCGCAAGGCAACGCTGGTGGTACTGGTTCTGGCCGGCCTCAACCTGCTGCGGCGCGGGCTACTGGGTTAGCACATTGCCGGAACGGCGCGGGTCGCCGGCGGCCTCGAACGCGCCTTTGGCGGTGCGACGGGCGGCGTGGACCCCGCCGAAATACATTTTCGGCTGCGGCCATGCGTTGGCCTGCGGGAAAGCAGCGAGCAGGTTTTCGCGGCGTTCCCCGCTGCCGGTATCCTCGAAATCCAGAATATGCGCGGTGCCTGCCTCGATATGCAGGCGCGGGGCGATGATGGCCTGTTCCAGCGCCTCGTTCCGGTCGATCAGGCCCAGCGCCACCTGCGCCAGTGCGGATCGGATGCGGTTGGAGCCGCCGGAGCCGAGCATCGTCAGATCGCCCCCGCCGCGCAGGGCCATCGGGCACATCATGGAGGCAAGGCGCGTGTCCTCGTGCCATGAATCGGGGCCGTCGGGGACCAGATCGTCCTCGCCCAGCATATTGTTGGCCATCATGCCGGTGCCGGGGGCGATCAAGCCGCAGCCCTCGCCATTGGAAAGGGTGAAGGCGACGCCCATGCCCTCCGCGTCGATCACCGAAATATGCGTGGTGCCACGGGTAGCCGCCTGATGCTGTTGCAGGGTCTCGCGCAGGGTGGAGACGGTTTTCGGGTCCAGCAGGATGGCCGCCCCCTCCGCCGGATGGTGGTCGAGGTCGCGGGATTTGCGGATGCGGGCGACCTCGAAAAGGCATTGCGCCAGCAGGGTATCGTCGGGGTTCTCAGGCAGGGCCTGCAGTGCCAGCGCGATCTGCACGCCGCCAAGGCTGGGCGACGGGTTGAGGTCCAGCTCCACTCCGGCGCGGGTCATGCGCAAGGGTTTGCGCCAGACGGGGCGGTAGGATTTCAGATCATCGGCGGAGAGGTGGCTGCCCTCCAGCGACAGCAGGGCCTGCGCCACTTCGCCCTCCTGAATGAAGCGCGCGCCTTCCAGCGCCATGACCTCCAGCACGTCGGCCATTTCGGGGTTTCTCAGGATGTCACCCTCGGCAAGCAAGGTGCCGGACTTTGTGTAAAGCGCTTCGGATTCCGGCGAGGCGCGGTAGATCGGCTCGACGTAGCCGATGACCTCGGCCTGAAACGCCGTCATGGCGAC
>WFTU01000370.1 GCA_015485375.1 Paracoccaceae bacterium
GTGCTGATGGTGGGCGGCTCGATTCCGGGTGAAACCAAGACCATCGCGATTTCCATATATGACCGGTTGCAGGCGTTTGACGATGCGGCGGCGGCGCAGATGTCGGCCTTCCTGCTGGTGTTCTCGCTGGCGGTGATCTGGCTGACGTTTACACTGTCGCGGCGCATCGGGCGGAGGGCCGGATAGATGGGCGAGTTGCGAGTCGATATCCGCCAGAAGGGACCGGTGCCGCTGGATGTGCATTTTGCCTGCCAGCCGGGCGAGGTGTTGGCGCTGGTCGGGCCGTCAGGGGGCGGCAAGTCCACGGTGCTGCGCGCCATCGCGGGAACGCTGCGGCCAGCGGGCGGGCGGATCTCGGTAGGTGATCGGGTCTGGCTGGATGACGGGGTATTTGCGAAGGCGCACCGGCGGCGGGTCGGCATGGTGTTCCAGAGTTACGCGCTGTTTCCGCATATGACGGCGCTCGGCAATGTCATGGCGGCCCTGCCGCCGGAGGCGGGCGCGGCGGACAGGCTGCGCGCGCAAGCCCTGCTGGAACAGGTGCATCTGGCGGGGCTGGAGAACCGGCGTCCGGCGGAGCTGTCGGGCGGGCAGCAACAGCGCGTGGCGGTGGCACGCGCCTTGGCACGGGCGCCGGAGGTGCTGTTGCTGGACGAGCCGTTCTCGGCCGTGGACAAGGCGACGCGGATGCGGCTTTACCGCGAGATTTCGCTGCTCAAGGAGAGCTTCGACATGCCGGTGGTGCTGGTCACGCACGATCTGGACGAGGCCATGCTGCTGGCCGACCGCATGGTGGTCCTGCATCACGGCACCACCCTGCAGGAGGGCACGCCGGAGGAAATCACCACGGCGCCGGTCTCGCCGGAAGTGGCGAAGCTGGTTGATATGCACAATATTTTCAAGGCAACGGTGGTCGGGGAAGCGGGCAAACAGATGCTCGACTGGAACGGCCTGATGCTGGAACTGGACGGGCAGGCGGGGCTGGTTGTTGGCGAGAGCGTGGACTGGGTGGTGCCGGACGGGTTTGTCGTGCTGCACCGGCGGGATCGCCCCTCGCGCGGGGAGCGGGAAAATCCGGTTTCCGGCAAGGTCTGCTCGCTGGTGACGATCGGACAGACCAGCCATATCGCGCTGCTGCCGGATAATGATCGCGACAAACCGCTGCGCTTTTCCGTTCCGCGCCATGTAGCGACCCGCAACGGGCTGGAAATCGGGGTGGATGCCGGCGTTTCCATCCTTGCGGAAGGCATCCATATTATGCGCCCCCAGGGTTGCAAAGGGGGCTGACGCCGCCAATATACCATAGCAGGACGCGCATGGGCGCGTGGATGAATTCATGCCGGAAATCAGCGGCATAAACCTTTGAGGGACTGCATATGGACGATCCGTACAAAATACTCGGTGTGGACAAATCCGCCAGTGATGCGGAGATCAAGAAGGCCTATCGCAAGCTGGCCAAGAAATACCACCCCGACCTGAACCCCTCGGACAAGAACGCCGAGGCGAAGTTTCAGGAAATCTCGGGCGCGAATGATCTGCTGGGCGATCCGGAGAAACGGGCGCGCTTTGACCGTGGCGAAATCGACGCCAGCGGGCAGGAAACACCCGAACACCAGTATTACAAGCAATATGGCGGCCGCCCCGGTGCGCAGCAGTATAGCGCCGAGGGGGATTTCGACGATCTGGGGGATATATTCTCGCAGATGTTCGGGCAGCGCGGCGGGGCCGGTCCCCGGGGCGCGGCGGGTGGCCAGCGGTTTGACATGAAAGGTGGCGATGCGCGCTATCATCTGGCGGTCGATTTTCTGGATGCAGTGAACGGCAATCCGCAGCGGATCGTGCTGCCGGACGGGTCTTCGCTGGAGGTGAAAATCCCGCAGGGGATCAAGAACGGCCAGACCATCCGCCTGAAAGGCAAGGGCCAGCCGGGGATCGGCAGCGGTCCGCCGGGCGATGCCTATGTGGAGATCGAGGTGCGGCCGCATAAAACCTTCAAACGCGAGGGCAACGATATTGTGGTCGATGTGCCGATCAGCTTTGACGAGGCGGTGCTGGGCGGCAAGATCGACGTGCCGACCATCGACGGACGTGTGCGGGTGAATGTGCCGGGCGGCGCCAGTTCCGGCCAGACGCTGCGGCTGAAAGGCAAGGGCGTGAAACCGCGCAAGGGCAAAACGGGCGACCAGCGCTGTGTGCTGAAAATCGTCATGCCGAAAGAGATTGATGACGATTTGAAAACCTTCGCCGAGAAATGGCGCAAGGACCATGCTTATAACCCGCGCGAAAATATGTGAGGTGGATGATGATACCGGAAAAGAAAGTGATCGAGATCGTCAGGACGGTAAACCCCGACCAGCTCCATGTCTGGGTGCGCGAGGAATGGGTGCGTCCGGCGCAAAGCGAGGCGGAACCGGTCTATAACGAGGCTGACGTCGCGCGGGTACGCCTGCTCGATATGCTCGACAACCAGCTGGAGGTCGGGCGCGAGGCGATCCCGATCATCCTGTCGCTGATCGACCAGATCCACGATATGCGCGCGCAGATGCAGGTGCTGAGCGGCGTGATCGAGGAGCAGCCCGAGGATGTGCGGCTGCAGGTGCTGAAGCTGGCGCTGGAGCGCTGCCAATAAAAAACGCCCGGGAGCCGAAACTCCCGGGCGTTTTTTCTTCAAGAGCGGATAATCCTACTCGACCGGGGTGGCCTCGTAGCCTTCGCCTTTCATGGCGGCAAGGATCGCGGCCTGGTCAACGCTGGCCTCGATTTCGACGGTGCGGGTGTCGAGATCGGGTTTGACGCTGGCATTGGCATCGAGCGCCTTTACAGCGCCTTCGATGGCCGAGGTGCAGTGGCCGCAGCTCATTTCGGGAACGGAATATTTGGTCATTTTTTCACCTTTTAGTCTGGTTCAACCGGATCGGTTCACAGGGGAATCTAGCCTTCAAGGGGCCTCCGAACAAGGGCAATTTCCAACCGTTTCGGCGAGCGCAAAGATTCCACTGGCTGGAGTGTTTGGCGGGGCCGGAAAATATTAAACAGTAATAACAGTATGTTAATATGCCGATTTTTCCGGTTTTCGCGGATTGTAACATTTCCGTGTTCGGGCGGGGGATTTTCAGGCGCTGTCGTTTTCCGATTGCCATTCCGACCGGAATGCCGCCAGTATATCGACAGGCGTAAAGATCGGAGAACAGGTGGTTGGACAAAGAGGCTTTGGATAGAATCCGGACGCTGCCGCTCTGGTCCGGAGCGCTGCGGATCGAGCCGCTCGGCGGCGGGCGCACCAACCTCAATTTTATAGTCGCGGACGATCGCGCGAAATATGTGGTGCGCTTCGGCCACGACATTCCCGAACACCACGTTATGCGTTTCAACGAACTGGCTGCCAGCCGCGCCGCCCATGCCGCGGGCCTGTCGCCGGAGGTGCTGTATGCGGATGGCGGCATCACGGTTCTGCCTTATATCGAGAGCCATACGCTTGAGGAAAGCGATGTCGGCAAGCCGCAATACCTGCCGCGTATCGTTGCCCTGATGCGGGCTTGTCATCACGACATTCCGCGCCACTTCCGTGGCCCCGCGCTGGTGTTCTGGGTGTTTCAGGTGGTCCGCGACTATGCCGCCACACTGACGGAAGCGCGCAGCCCCCATACCGCCCTGCTGCCGGAGTTTCTGGAGATCGCCGCCACGCTGGAGCAGGCCGTCGGCAAGGTGGAACTGGTGTTCGGGCATAACGACTGGATGGCGGCCAATATCCTCGATGACGGGGCGCGGCTGTGGCTGATCGACTGGGACTATGCCGGTTTCAATTCGCCGCTGTTCGATCTGGGCGGGCTGGCCTCCAACAACCAGCTTGATGCGGTGCAGGAGGCCGAGATGCTGGCGCTCTATTTCGGCGCGCCACCCGATGCGGGGCTGCTTAAACGCTACCATGCGATGAAATGCGCCTCGCTGTTGCGCGAAACCATGTGGAGCATGGTGTCCGAGGCGACCTCGACGCTCGATATCGACTATGCCGCCTATACGGCGGAAAATCTGGCGCGCTTCAGGCGGGCCTATGAAACCTACAGGGGGTCCTATGGCTGACATTCCTTCGGCGGCGAAAACCGTGATCATCGGCGGCGGCATCATCGGCTGCTCGACGGCCTATCATCTGGCCAAAGCGGGCGAGGAAGTGGTGCTGCTGGAACGTAAAAAGCTGACCTCCGGCACCACCTTCCATGCGGCGGGGCTGGTGGGGCAGTTGCGCTCGAACGCCAATATCACGCAGTTGCTGGGCTATTCGGTGGAGCTTTACAATTCCATCGAGGCGGAAACCGGCCTTGGCACCGGCTGGAAGATGAACGGCGGTCTGCGGCTGGCCTGCAACGCTGAACGCTGGACCGAGGTGAAGCGGCAGGCGACCACGGCGCATTCCTTCGGGCTGCAAATGGACCTGCTGACCCCGCAGGAGGCGCAGGACCTGTGGCCGCTGATGAATGTGGACGACGTGGTCGGGGCGGCGTTCATGCCGACCGACGGGCAGGCGAACCCCTCCGACATCACCATGGCGCTGGCCAAGGGCGCGCGCATGGCGGGGGCGCGGATTGTCGAGGATTGCAAGGTGACGGACCTTGAAATCGACAAGGGTAAAATTCGCGCGGTGATCACAGAACAGGGCCGGATAGAGTGTGAGAAGGTCGTGCTGTGCGCCGGCCAGTGGAGCCGCGATTTTGCCGCCCGTTTCGGGGTTAACGTGCCGCTGGTCAGCATGGAACACCAGTATATGGTGACGGAGCCGATCGAAGGCATGCCGAAAAACCTGCCGACCCTGCGCGACCCCGACCGGCTGACCTATTACAAGGAAGAGGTCGGCGGGCTGGTCATGGGCGGCTACGAGGCGAACCCGATCCCCTGGGCGGTGGAGGGCATACCGCAGGGGTTCCACTATTCCCTGCTGGACGCGAATTTCGAGCATTTCGAGCCGCTGGTGGAGCTGGCGCTGGGCCGCGTGCCGGCGCTGGAAACCGCCGGCATCAAAACCCTGACCAACGGGCCGGAGAGTTTTACGCCGGACGGCAATTTCATCATCGGCGAGGCGCCGGAGTTGGCGAACTTTTTCGTCGGGGCCGGCTTCAACGCTTTCGGCATTGCCGCCGGTGGCGGGGCAGGGATGGCGCTGGCCGAATGGGTGCGAAACGGCGAGCCGCCCTTTGACCTCTGGTCCGCAGATATCCGCCGATTCGGGCGCCCGCATTTCGACACCGACTGGATCCGCACCCGCACGGTGGAGGCCTATGGCAAGCATTACACGATGGACTGGCCTTACGAGGAACATGCCTCGGGGCGGCCGAACCGGCTTTCTCCTTTGTATCAAAACCTCAAAGCGCAGGGGGCCTGTTTTGGCGAGAAGCTCGGCTGGGAAAGACCGAACTGGTTCGCGGGGGAGGGCGAGACGCCCGGGGATGTCTACAGCTTCGGCCGCCAGAACTGGTTCGACGCGGTCGGGCGCGAACACAGGGCCGCGCGCGAGGCCGCGGTGCTGTTCGACCAGAGCAGTTTTGCCAAATTCGCGCTCAAGGGGCCGGATGCGCTGGCGGCGCTCGACTGGATTTGTGCCAACGACGTGGACAAGCCGGTCGGCACGCTGACCTATACGCAGATGCTGAATGACCACGGCGGGATCGAGTGTGATCTGACCGTGGCGCGGGTGGCGGAGGAGGAATTCTATATCGTCACCGGCACGGGGTTCGCGACGCATGATTTCGACTGGATCAGCCGCAATATCCCCGAGGGGATGAATTGCCAGTTGTTCGATATCACCTCGGCCAATGCGGTTCTGTCACTGATGGGGCCAAAGGCGCGTGATATTTTGCAAAGCGTGACGCGGGCCGACGTGTCTAACGAGGCCTTCCCGTTCGGAACGATCAAAACCGCCGGCATCGCCGGATGCCCGGTGCAGGCCTTGCGCGTCACCTATGTTGGCGAACTGGGGTGGGAGCTGCATTTGCCGGTCGAATACGCCGTGAATGTCTATGATGCGCTGATGCAGGCGGGCGAACCACACGGGTTGCAGAATGCCGGTTACCGCGCGATCGAGAGTTTGCGCCTTGAAAAAGGCTATCGGGCCTGGGGCAGCGATATCGGGCCGGACCACACGCCGTTCGAGGCCGGTCTGGGCTGGGCCGTCAAGCTGCGCAAGAACACCCCGTTCAGGGGGCGCGAGGCCGTGGAGGCGCAGAAATCCGGCGGAGTCGATAAAATGCTGGCAGGATTCACCTGTGATCCCGATGTGGTGCTGCTGGGGCGCGAAACCCTGTATCGCGATGGCGAACGGGTCGGCTGGCTGACCTCGGGCGGGTTCGGTTATACCGTCGGAAAGTCCATCGGCTACGGCTATGTGCGCGGCAAGGGCGTGACGCGCGATTTTGTGCTGTCGGGGGCGTATGAGCTAGAGGTTGCGGGCGAACGTGTGCCTTGCCATGTGCATATGGCACCGCTCTATGACCCGAAAATGGAGCGGGTGAAGGCCTGAGCATCCTCAGTCGATCAGCAGATCCGGTTTGGCGAAGGCTTTCAGCGCGTCCAGATCGGTAATCGCGATCATCTGCCCGTTCACCGTCACCCCGTGCGGTTTCAGGCTGTTGAAGGCGCGCGACAGGTTTTCCGGCGTCATGCCGAGATAGGACGCCAGCCGGCGCTTTTCGATCGGCAGGCGGAATTCCAGCGCGTCACCGTTGCGGTGGTGGTGCTTGAGCACATAATTCGCCAGCCGCTCCAGCGAGGAGCGCAGCTTCAGGTTTTTCATGTTCTTGATCGTGGCGCGGTAACAGCGGGCGAGTTCATCCACGATGGCAAAGGCGAAGGCCGTGTCCTTCATGAACACCGAACGCACGTTTTCCGAGGGCACCATGATAATGCGCGACTTTTCCAGCGTGCGCGCCGACATCAGGTTGGGCCGGTCCTTGATTGTGGCCGCCAGAATAAAGGTGGAGTTTGCGTAAAGCGTGGCTACCGATGTCTCGTGTTTGTTCCATGTGCTGAACAGTTCGACACAGCCGTCCTGCATGATATGCAGGAAATCCGGCGTATCGCCCTCCGATATCATCACCATGTTGGGCGGGAAGGTCTGCACAAAGGCCCCGCGCACAAGTTCCCCGAAGGATTCCTCCGCCATCCCGGCAAAAAGCGGCAGATCGCGGATTGATTCGAATTTCGCCGTTGTCATCCTGTACCCTCGTTCCGACTTGATAATTATCAATCCATAACCGGGGGGATGTCAACGGATTCCGGTGCAGATTTAGACCCTTTGATTGACGAGATGGCATATGAAAAATGATAAAAATTCATAACTTATTAATTTATAAAGAAAAATAGGATTCCATTGACGTGGATCAATTCGCCCGCGCGTTTTTTGGTGTTCATGGAGGCAGAATTTAACGGCCGCAAGGGCCGAATTCATTAGGAGGGATAACAATGCATAACCTAGAGGGTGTCCGCCCGAGCGACCAGTATCGCGCTCTCGGACTCAGCACGTTGGCCTTCACAGTCTGTTTTGCTGTGTGGACCATCTTTTCCATTATCGGCGTCCAGATCAAAGAGGATCTCGGCCTCTCCGAAACACAGTTCGGCCTTCTGGTGGCTACTCCCGTCCTGACCGGCTCCCTGAGCCGGATTTTTCTTGGCGTATGGACCGACCAGCTCGGCGGGCGCATCATGCTGCCGCTGCAGATGCTGATCACCGCGATCTCCGTCTGGCTGCTCTCCTCGGTGCAGACCTACGCTGTTTTCCTGATGATCGCCCTCGGCCTCGGCCTTGCGGGCGGTTCGTTCATTATCGGTATCGCCTACGTCTCGCGCTGGTTCCCGGCTGAAAAACAGGGCACGGCGCTCGGGATTTTCGGGGCCGGTAACGTCGGTGCGGCGGTGACCAACTTCGGTGCGCCGTTTCTGGTGGTTGCGCTGGGCTGGGAGCAGACCGCGCGGGTTTATGCCATCGTCCTGATCGTCATGGCGATCCTGTTCTATATCTTTGCCAAAGAGGATCCGGTGCGGGTCGAGCAGAAAAAAACCGGCGCAAAACCGGTTTCGGCACTCAAACAGCTTGAGCCGTTGAAAAATATCCAGGTCTGGCGTTTCGCCACCTACTATTTCTTCGTGTTCGGCGCATTCGTGGCCTTCGCCTCGTTCCTGCCGCGCTACTATGTTGGTGCCTACGGCGTTGCGCTGACCTCGGCCGGTGTATTCGCCGGTATGTATTCGCTGCCCGGCTCGATCTTCCGCGCCCTTGGCGGCTGGATGTCGGACGTCTGGGGCGCGCGCTTCGTGATGTATCTGACCTTCGGCGTCTCGCTCGTTGTCCTGTTCATCATGAGCTACCCGGAAACCACCTATATTGTCGAAGGTATTCCGAACGCTGACGGCACCCCGCGTGTTATCGAGTTCAGCTTCGGCATTCCGCTCTATCTGTTTGTATTCCTGACCGTGGTGCTGGGCTTCGTCATGAGCCTCGGCAAGGCTGCTGTCTATAAACACATTCCGGTCTACTTCCCGCACAATGTCGGCGCCGTCGGCGGTCTGGTCGGGATGATCGGCGGTCTGGGCGGTTTCGTCCTGCCGATCGCCTTCGGGATCCTGCTCGATGTGTTCCATGTCTGGTCGGTCGTCTTCATGCTGATGTTTGTCATCGTGGCGATCAGCATGATCTGGATGCACCTCGCTATCCGCAAGATGGACCGAGAGCAACATCCGGAGTTGCGCAAAAATACCCACCTGTCGGATGTGCCGCACAAGGCATAACGACAGGAGATGCTCTAAAAGACGGGCCGGTCAACGGCCCGCCATCACCCCAACCAAAGGAGAAGAACTTTGGGCAAAGATCTAAGAAACTGGAACCCGGAAGACGAGGAGTTTTGGAACTCGACCGGTAAGTCCATCGCCACACGCAACCTGTGGATTTCCATTCCCAGCCTGCTGGCCGGCTTCGCTGTCTGGCTTTACTGGGGCATTATCACGGTGCAGATGATCAACCTCGACTTCGGCTTTGCCAAGTCGGACCTGTTCACGCTTTCGGCTATCGCCGGTCTGACAGGCGCGACGCTGCGTATTCCGTCCACCTTCTTTATCCGCATCGCGGGCGGGCGCAACACGATCGTGTTCACCACCGCGCTGCTGATCATTCCGGCGCTCGGCACCGGTATCGCGCTGTCCAATCCGGATACGCCGTTCTGGACCTTCCAGCTGCTGGCGCTGCTCTCCGGTATCGGGGGCGGTAACTTCGCCTCCTCCATGTCCAACATCAGCTTCTTCTTTCCGAAAAAGAAACTGGGCTATGCGCTGGGCATGAACGCCGGTCTTGGCAACTTCGGTGTGACGACGATGCAGATCGTTATCCCGCTGGTGATGACATTCGCCCTGTTCGGTGGCGAGGGCCGCGCGCTGGTCAATACCTCCGGCACGCTGATCGGCAAGATCGAAGCCGGCACCATCACCTACATCCAGAACGCCGGTTATGTCTGGCTGCTGCTGCTGGTGCCGCTGATGTTCATCGGCTGGTGGGGTATGAACAACATCCGTGACGAGCATGTCTCGCCGGACATCCCCAACCCGCTTGGTGCCTTCTCGATCATCACCGGTATGCTGCTGATCGGTTTTGTAACCGCTACTTTCGGTCTGTGGCTGATGCTGCCCGAAAGCGTAAGCGGCTCCGGCTTCGGCGTCTCCAAATGGATCGTGCTGCCGATCGTTATCGCGCTGACCGTGTTCCTGCTGAAAATGATCCCCGGCGAAGTCGGCAAAAACCTGACCCGCCAGTACAAGATCTTCGGCAACAAACACACATGGGCGATGACCATCATCTACACCATGACCTTTGGTTCCTTCATCGGCTACTCGGCCGCCTTCGCACTGACCATCAAGGTTGTGTTCGGCTTCCAGCACCTGATGGTGGATGGTGTGATGACGCATGACACGGTGAACCCCAACGGCCCCTCGGCCCTGATGTTCGCCTGGATGGGCCCCTTCATCGGCGCCCTGATCCGTCCGGTCGGCGGTATCATTGCCGATAAAATGGGCGGCGCCAAAGTGACCCAGATCATCTCGGTCGCCATGGTCGCCTCGGCTGTTGCACTGGCCTTCCTGCTGCAGAAAGCCTATGCCTCGCCGACACCCGAAACCCTGTTCCTGCCGTTCATGATCCTGTTCCTGATCCTGTTCACAGCAACCGGTATCGGCAACGGCTCCACGTTCCGCACCATCGGTATCGTGTTCAACAAGGAGCAGGCCGGACCGGTTCTCGGCTGGACCTCGGCTGTGGCTGCCTACGGTGCTTTCATCATCCCGAAAGTATTCGGCGAGGAACTGGGTTCGGGTCATCCCGAATACGCCCTCTACGGTTTCGCGATCTTCTACGCGGTTTGTATTGCCATCAACTGGTGGTTCTACCTGCGCCCCAATGCGTATGTGAAAAACCCGTAAGTTTCGCGAATACAGGTGCCAGCGTTTTGTCCCCTCTTTTCGCTGGCACCCCCTATACAAATGGAGAGAAAACATGAGCCATCTACTGGACAGGCTGAATTTCCTGAAAAGCAACAGCGTCGGGACATTCGCGGACGGTCACGGTAATACGACCAACGAGAACCGCGACTGGGAAGACGTCTATCGCAACCGCTGGCGCCACGACAAGATCGTGCGTTCGACCCACGGGGTGAACTGCACCGGTTCCTGTAGCTGGAAGATCTATGTGAAATCCGGCATCGTGACCTGGGAAACCCAGCAGACGGACTACCCGCGCACCCGCGCCGGCATGCCGAACCACGAGCCGCGCGGCTGTGCCCGTGGCGCTTCCTACAGCTGGTATCTCTACTCCGCCAACCGGGTGAAAACCCCGCTGATCCGCTCGCGGCTGCTGAAAAGCTATCGCCGCATGCGCGAGGCCAACTCTCCGATCGAGGCCTGGACCAAGCTCCAGAACGACCCGATCCTGCGCGCCGACTATGTGAAGTCGCGCGGCAAGGGCGGGTTCGTGCGCGCCGACTGGGAAGAAGCCACCGAGATCATCGCGGCCGCCAACGCCTATACCGCCAAAACCTACGGTCCCGACCGTGTCTTCGGGTTCTCTCCTATCCCGGCGATGTCCATGGTTTCCTATGCGGCCGGCTCGCGCTATCTGTCGCTGCTCGGCGGTACCTGCATGAGCTTCTACGACTGGTATTGCGATTTGCCGCCCGCCTCTCCGATGACATGGGGCGAGCAGACCGACGTGCCGGAATCGGCCGACTGGTATAACGCCGGCTTCCTGCTGCTCTGGGGCTCCAACGTGCCGCAGACCCGCACGCCGGATGCGCATTTCTATACCGAGGCCCGCTATCGCGGCACCAAATCCGCCGTGATCTCCCCCGACTATTCCGAGGCCGCAAAATTCGGCGATATCTGGCTGGCCCCGAAACAGGGCACGGACAGCGCGCTGGCCATGGCCATGGGTCATGTGATCCTGCGCGAATTCCACCTCGACCGGCAGTCCGAATATTTCACCGATTACGGCCGCAAGTATTCCGACATGCCGATGCTGGTGCGTCTGGAAGAAAAAGACGGCAAGCTGGTGCCGGGGCGTCTGCTGCGTGCGGACGACCTCGACGACAAGCTGGGTGAAAAGGACAATCCGGAATGGAAAACCATCGGCATCGACAAGGCTTCCGATGATCTGGTGGTTCCCAACGGTTCTGTCGGCTTCCGCTGGGACGGAAGCGCCCACTGGAACCTCGAGGAACAGGCCGCCGGCAAGGATACCGACCTGCGCCTGTCGCTGATCCTCGAAGAGGACCACGACGAGATTGTCGGCGTCGATTTCCCGTATTTCGGTGGCGAGGCCTCCGAGAATTTCGTCAAATGCGACCATCCCGACATCCTGACCCGCAACATTCCGGCCAAGAAGATCAAGCTGGCCGACGGCGAGGCCTATGTGGCCACGGTCTTCGACCTGTTCTGCGCCAACTACGGTCTCGATCGGGGTCTGGGCGGCGAGAATGTCGCCAGCGACTATGGCGACGACACGCCGTTCACCCCCGCATGGGCCGAGAAAATCACCGGCGTTCCGCGTGACCAGATCATCACCGTTGCCCGCGAATTCGCCTCCAATGCGGAGAAAACCGAAGGCAAGTCGATGGTCATCCTCGGGGCCGGTCTCAACCACTGGTACCACATGGATATGAACTACCGCGGTATCATCAACATGTTGGTGATGTGCGGTTGTATCGGCAAATCCGGTGGTGGCTGGAGCCACTACGTCGGGCAGGAAAAACTGCGCCCGCAAACCGGCTGGCAGCCGCTGGCCTTCGCGCTCGATTGGGCGCGCCCGCCGCGGCACATGAACTCCACCTCGGCGTGGTATGCCCACACCGACCAGTGGCGTTACGAGACGCTGGCCTCCGACGAGATCCTGTCCCCGACCGCGCCGGAAGGCGACTGGAAGGATGCCAGCCTGATCGACTACAACATCCGCGCCGAGCGCATGGGCTGGCTGCCCTCCGCGCCCTCGCTGAAAACCAACCCGCTCGAAGTGGCGAAAGCCGCGAAAGAGGCCGGGGTGGACGTGAAGGACTATCTGGCCGACAAGCTGACCAAGGGCGAGATCGAGATGTCCTGCGAGGATCCGGATGCACCGGAAAACTGGCCGCGCAACCTGTTTGTGTGGCGCTCCAACCTGCTCGGGTCTTCGGGCAAGGGGCACGAGTATTTCCTCAAGCACCTGCTCGGCACCGATCATGGTGTTCTGGGCAAGGATCTGGGCGAGGAAGGCCGCCAGAAACCGATCGAGGCCAAATGGCACGACGAAAGCACCGAGGGCAAACTGGACCTGCTGGTCACTATCGACTTCCGCATGTCCACCACGGCCGTCTATTCCGATATCGTGCTGCCGACGGCATCGTGGTATGAAAAGGACGACCTCAACACCTCGGACATGCACCCGTTCATCCACCCGCTGCAGGCAGCGGTCGATCCGGCCTACGAAAGCCGCTCGGACTGGGAGATTTTCAAATCCATCGCGAAGAAATTCTCCGAAGTGGTGCCGGGCTATCTGGGCGAGGAAACCGATGTTGTCTCGCTTCCGCTCCTGCATGACACCCCTGCGGAAATCGCGCAGGACCAGGTCAAGGACTGGAAGAAAGGCGAATGCGAGCTGATCCCCGGCAAGACGGCCCCGAACTTCGTGGCTGTTCAGCGCGACTACCCCAACCTCTACAAACGCTTCACCTCCGTGGGGCCGCTGATGGAGAAAGTCGGCAACGGCGGCAAGGGGATCGCATGGGATACCAAGGTGGAAATGCACCACCTCAAGGATCTGAACGGCGTCGTGACCGAGGAGGGGCCGACCAAAGGCCTCGCCAAGCTCGACACCGCCATCGACGCGGCCGAGATGATCCTGATGCTGGCACCCGAAACCAACGGCGAAGTGGCCGTGAAAGCCTGGGAGGAACTCTCCAAGGCCACGGGTCGCGAGCATGCGCATCTGGCTCTGCCGAAAGAGGATGAAAAAATCCGCTTCCGCGATATTGCCGCACAGCCGCGCAAGATCATCTCCTCGCCCACATGGTCGGGCATCGAATCCGAGGAGGTCTGCTACAACGCCGGCTACACCAACGTCCACGAGCTGATCCCGTGGCGCACCCTGACGGGCCGCCAGCAGCTCTATCAGGACCACCTGTGGATGCGCGCCTTCGGCGAGGGCTTCTGCACCTACCGTCCGCCGGTCGATCTGAAAACGATCAATGCGACCGTCAACACGGCAGAGCAGAACAACGAGCCGCATGTGCTGCTGAACTTCATCACGCCGCACCAGAAATGGGGTATCCATTCCACCTACTCGGACAACCTGTTGATGCTGACGCTGAACCGCGGCGGTCCGGTGGTCTGGATGTCCGAAGTGGACGCCAAGAAAGCCAATCTCGTCGATAACGACTGGGTAGAGGCCTACAACGTCAACGGTGCCCTCGTAGCCCGTGTGGTCGTCTCGCAGCGCATGAAAGAGGGAACCCTCTACATGTATCACGCACAAGAGAAGATCGTGAACGTGCCGGGCTCGCAGCAGACAGGCCTGCGCGGCGGGATCCACAACTCGGTCACCCGCACCACGCTGAAACCGACGCATATGATTGGTGGCTACGCCCAGCAATCCTACGGTTTCAACTACTACGGCACCGTCGGCTCGAACCGCGACGAATTCGTGATCGTGCGTAAACTAACCAAGGTTGACTGGCTCGACGAGCCGGCAAAAGCAGGAGGGCAGAGCTAATGAAAGTTCGTGCACAAATAGGCATGGTGCTGAACCTCGATAAATGTATCGGGTGCCATACATGCTCCGTCACTTGTAAAAACGTCTGGACCAGCCGCGACGGCGTCGAATACGCCTGGTTCAACAACGTCGAGACCAAACCCGGTATCGGTTACCCCAAGGACTGGGAGAACCAGAAGCGCTGGAACGGCGGCTGGGTTCGCGACAAGAACGGCAAGATCCAGCCCAAACAGGGCGCGAAATGGCGGATTCTGGCGAATATCTTCGGCAATCCGAACATGCCGGAAATCGACGATTTCTATGAACCGTTCGATTTCGACTATGACCACCTGAAATCGGCACCGGAAATGGATGCCTTCCCGACAGCGCGTCCGCGCTCGAAAGTCTCCGGCGAACGCATGGAGAAAATCGAGTGGGGTCCGAACTGGGAGGAAATCCTCGGCGGCGAATTCGAGAAACGCTCGAAGGATTACAACTTCGAGGGCGTGCAGAAGGAAATCTATGGCGAGTATGAAAATACTTTCATGATGTATCTGCCGCGCCTGTGCGAGCACTGCCTCAACCCCGCCTGCGCCGCATCCTGCCCCTCGGGCGCGATCTACAAGCGCGACGAGGACGGGATCGTGCTGATCGACCAGGAAAAATGCCGCGGCTGGCGCATGTGTGTGTCGGGCTGTCCCTACAAGAAGATCTACTACAACTGGGAAAGCGGCAAATCGGAAAAATGCACCTTCTGCTACCCGCGTATCGAAAGCGGCCTGCCGACGGTCTGTTCCGAAACCTGCGTCGGGCGCATCCGCTACCTTGGCGTGATGCTCTATGACGCCGACAAGATCGAGGAAGCAGCATCGGTCAATGGCGAGCAGGATCTCTATGATGCCCAGCTCGGCGTGTTCCTTGACCCGAACGACCCCGAAGTGCAGGCCGCCGCGCGTCGCGACGGTGTGCCGGAGGACTGGATCGACTCGGCCAGGAACTCTCCGGTGTGGAAAATGGCGATGGACTGGAAGATTGCCTTCCCGCTGCATCCCGAATACCGCACCCTGCCGATGGTCTGGTATATCCCGCCGCTCAGCCCGATCCAGAATGCAGCCGAGGCCGGTATGATCGGTGTCGATAACGAGATGCCGGACGTGAAATCGCTCCGCATTCCGGTGCGCTATCTGGCGAACATGCTGACAGCCGGAGACGAGGCCCCCGTGGTCACGGCGCTGGAACGGATGCTGGCCATGCGTGGCTACATGCGCACCAAAACCATCGACGGTGTGATCGATCTGGAAATTGCAAAACGTGTCGGCCTCGACGCGCTGCAGATCGAGGACATGTATAACATCATGTCGATCGCCAACTACGAGGATCGTTTCGTGGTGCCGACCACCCACCGCGAGGTGGTGGAAGACGCCTACGACCTGCGCGGCGGCTGCGGCTTTACCGACGGGAACGGCTGCTCCACCGGCTCGAACGGCGGCAAGCTGTTCGGTTCGCGCAAATTCGTAACCCCGACGGAGGCGTTCTGATGGCTGTCACCTACAAGGCCCTCTCGGCGCTGCTTTCCTATCCTTCCGAGGATCTGAAAGCGGCCACGGGCGAGATCCGTCAGGTTCTCAACGACGAAAAACTGCTTTCAGCGTCCGCGCTGGAGGCCATCGAGCCGCTGCTGGCCGATTTCGAGACGATGGACGTCTACGAGCTGCAGGAACGCTTTGTGCTTCTGTTCGACCGCTCGCGCACCCTGTCGCTCAACCTGTTCGAGCATGTGCATGGTGAAAGCCGCGAGCGTGGTCCAGCCATGGTCGATCTGCTGGAAACCTACCGCGCAGGCGGGTTCGAGCTGGTCAGCACCGAACTGCCCGACCATCTGCCGATTCTGCTGGAATTCCTGTCAACACAGCCCGCCGGCGAAGCGCTCGGCATCCTCGAGGATGCCGGGCACATCATCGCGGCACTGGCCGAACGCCTGAACCGGCGTGAAAGCCCCTACGCCGCGGTGCTGGCCGGACTGGCAGAGCTGGCCGGCGAGGCAGCCTCCGGCGAACTGGTGCAGGAGCTCCTGAAAGTGGCCGACGACGATCCCGAGGATCTCGAGGCGCTCGACGAAATCTGGACCGAGGCCGAGATCACCTTCGGCCCCGATCCCAACGCAGGTTGCCCCGTGACACGGGATATCTTGGCAAATATGGACCCCATCCCGCCCAAAGCACAGCCCGATCCGGCTGTCGCCGTGCAGAAATAGGAGGCGAACATGAACGAGTTTCTTTTCGGAATATATCCCTACATCGCGATGACCGTGCTGGTTGTCGGCAGCATTGCACGCTACGAGCGGGATCCCTTCACATGGAAATCCAGCTCCAGCCAGCTCTTGCGCCGCAAGCAGCTGATCATGGGGTCGGTCCTGTTCCACCTCGGCGTTCTGGCCATCTTCGGCGGCCATTTCGTCGGCCTGCTGACACCGCTGTCCATCTGGCATGCGCTTGGCGTGACACCGGCGGCCAAGCAGATCATCGCGATCTCGCTCGGCGGGGTTGCCGGTCTGTCCATGCTGACCGGCGCGCTGATGCTGGCGCACCGCCGCCTGTTCGACCCGCGCATCCGCGCCACCAGCTCCTTCGCCGATACGGCGATCCTGCTGATCCTGATCGCGCAGGTGACCCTTGGCCTGATGACCATCTTCGTCAGCCTCGGCCATCTGGATGGTGAGGAAATGACCAAGTTCATGCGCTGGGCACAGGGTATCTTTACCTTCAACCCCGAGTCGGCCAGCTATATCGCGGATACGAACATCCTGTTCAAACTGCATATTTTCCTTGGCCTGACCATCTTCGTGATCTTCCCGTTCACACGGCTGGTGCATATGCTCTCGGTTCCGGTGCGCTACCTCTGGCGTCCGGGCTACCAGATCGTGCGCACGCGCAAGACCAAAGCCTGAGCGGCAAGGAGAACAGGACATGACACCCCTGATGCCTGACGTCACCGTCAACGGTGAGACAATCCCCTCGGCAGCCATCGCTGCCGAGGCCCAGAACCACAACGCACCGCAGGACAAGCCCGGCTGGGCGTGGAAAGCGGCCGCGCGGGCAATGGCCATTCGTGCCCTGCTGTTGCAGGAAGGAAAACGGCTCGGTCTTGAAGCCGAGGCGCAGGAGATCGCGCCCGGCAAGCTGGAAACCGACGACGAGGCCATGGTGCGCTCCGTGCTGGAAGCGCTGATCGAACCGGCGCAGGTGACGGAGGCGCATTGCCGTGCCTTCTATGACCGCGCACCGGAAAGTTTCCGCGCGCCGAGCCTGTTCCAGCCTGCGCATATTCTGTTTGCAGCCCGTCCCGAAGATGCGGAGGCACGGGCCGTGGCCCTGCAGAATGCGCAAAAGGCTTTGGAGGAGGTGACCAGGAACCCCAAATCCTTCGCCAAGGTCGCCAAGGCGCAGTCCGATTGTCCATCCAAGGACAATGGCGGTATGCTCGGCCAGATCGGGAGCGGCGATACGGTGCCGGAGTTCGAGGCCGTTCTGGATATTCTGGCAGCCGGAGAAATCCACCCCGAGCCGGTAGAAACCCGTTTCGGCGTGCATATCATTCGCATGGATGAAAAAGCCGAAGGCGCGATTCTGCCTTTCGAGGCGGTTGAACCCCAGATCCGCGAGAAGCTGGAGCAGGTTGCCTGGGCCAAGGCGGCGCAGAAACTGACCCGTGATCTTGTGGAAAATGCCGAAATCTCCGGCATTGATTTTGCGACCGGGAACAAGGCCGCCTGATGTGCTCGGCCCGCGGATGCGGGCCGAACGCACTCATGCAAGACCGTCCAGTGTTTTGCGGAATTTCTCCATCATTTCGTCGATATGGGTTTTCTCCGCGATGAACATCGGGGCGATGATGCCGGTGTCGCCGGTGAATTTGACGTGCATGCCGTTCCAGAACAGGTCTTTTTGCGCCTGACCGCCGCGCGCGCCCGGTTTTTCACTACTGTGCAAATCCACGCCCGCGATCATGCCGATCCCGCGGATGTCGCGCACCATCGGGTGGTCCTTGAGCGAAAACACCGCGTCGAGGAAGTAGTCGGACATCTCGGCGGCGCGTCCGAACAGGTCGTCCTCCTCGAAAATCTCCATCGTTGCCAGTCCGGCGGCACAGGCGGCGGGGTGGCCGGAGTAGGTGTAACCGTGGAAAAACTCGATTGCGCCGGGGGCGGCCTGATTCATGATGGCGTCATGCACCTTGTCCGATGTCGCCACCGCGCCCATCGGGATGGAGCCGTTGGTCAGGGCCTTGGCCATGGTCATGATATCGGGGGTGACGCCGAAGACATCGGTCGCGAATTTGTTGCCGAGGCGGCCGAAACCGGTGATAACCTCGTCGAACACCAGCAGGATGCCGTTTTCGTCACAGATCTGGCGCAGCCGCTCCAGATAGCCTTTCGGCGGGGTCAGGATGCCGGTGGAACCGGCGACCGGTTCGACAAAACAGGCGGCGATGGTCTGGCCGCCGTAGGTATCGACCATGCGTTGCAGGTCGTTGGCGAGTTCCGCGCCGCTTTGCTGCTGGCCGCGCACGAACAGTTCGTCCTCGCTCCAAGTGTGGCGCATCATCACCACGTTGGGCATGACCGAGGGGAAGGTTTTGCGGTTGTTGACCATGCCGGACAGGGACACACCGCCCATATTCACGCCGTGATAGGCCCGTTCGCGCGACACGAAACGGGTGCGGTCGTTGCCGAGCGCCGAGTGGTAGGCCATGACCATTTTCAGGGCTGTATCAATGGCCTCGGAGCCGGAGTTGACGAAGAAAACGTGGTTGAAATTCTCGGGCAGCAACCGCGCCACCCGTTCGGCCAGCGCGAAGCTCAGGGGGTGGCCGGAGCCGAAGGGGGCGACATAGGTGAAATCCTGCATGGCGCGATGCACGGCCTCGATAATTTTCGGGTGGCTGTGGCCGGCGGGGGAGCAGAACAGGCCGCTGGAACCATCGATCACCGTGCCGCCGTGATGGTCGGTCAGGTAGTTGCCGCTGGCCTTGACGATCAGGCGCGGGTCCTGCTTGAAGCCGCGGTTGTCGGTGAAGGGAATCCAGAATTCGGCAAGCGAGTTTGTTTGCACGTCATAGGCCATGTCGCGTCTCCGGTCAGATGTCAGAAAGGTGTCGCGGGGCATATTCCCCCGAAATCCGTTTGACACTAGGAGGGGTTTCAGGCTTCTAATAGGGCCAGAGCCAGAACGGAAATAAGTCCAGATATGCCCCTTGTCGAAGACACCTTTTTCCTCGATCCGAACTTTCAGGGGTCGTTGCAAAGCCAGATCCAGCAGATCGTGGCCTCGGCCATTCTGGCGGGGCGGCTGAAGGCGGGGGAAAAGCTGCCCTCGTCACGCAAGCTGGCAAAGCATCTGGGGATTTCGCGGATTACGGTGACGCTGGCCTATAACGAGCTGGTGGCCGATGACTATATCACGGCCGCCGACCGTTCCGGCTACTACGTTTCCGAGACGGCGCCGACGGTGCCTTTGCCGCCTGTGCGCGGCGAGATGGTGCGCGACAGTGTGGACTGGTCCAAAGCGGTGCAACGGGATTTTACCGGCGGCAAGCGGGTGGAGAAGAACTACGAATGGCGCAGTTATCCCTATCCGTTTGTCTATGGCCAGCCCGACCCGACGTTGTTCAATCAGGCGAGCTGGCGGCTGTGTGCCTTGCAGGCGCTGGGCAAGAAGGAATTCGACAGTCTGACCTCGGACTATGCCGAGCGGGACGATCCGGAGCTGATCGATTTCATTGTGCGTCACAGCCTGCCGCGGCGCGGTATTCTGGCCAAGCCCGAGCAGGTTCTGGTGACGGTCGGCGCGCAGAATGCCCTGTGGATGGCGGCGCAGATCTTGCTGAACCGGGAGCGCACGGCGGTTTACGAGAACCCCGGCTATCACGGCCTGCGCGAGACTTTGCGCTATAGCGGCTGCAAGCGGGTTCCGGTGCAGATCGACGAACAGGGCCTGCCGCCGGAGGCGCTGCCGCAGGATTTCGACGTTCTGTTCACCACGCCAAGCCACCAGTGCCCGACCACGATCACCCTGCCGATGGAGCGGCGGCATGCCTTGTTGCGTATGGCGCGCGAGCGGGATTTCCTGATTGTCGAGGATGACTATGAATTCGAGATGAGTTTCCTCAAATCCCCGTCGCCGGCGCTCAAGTCGCTGGATAAGGAGGGGCGGGTGATCTACGTCGGCAGCTTTTCCAAATCGTTGTTTCCGGGGTTGCGGCTGGGCTATCTGGTCGGCTCGGAACCGTTTATCCGGCAGGCCCGCGCGCTGCGATCCGCCGTGCTGCGCCATCCGCCCGGACATGTGCAGCGGACCACGGCCTATTTTCTGGGGCTCGGCCACTACGACGCGATGATCAAGCGGATGCGGAGCGTGTTTCACAAACGGCGCGAGGTCATGGATGCCGCACTTGCCGAGTGCGGGCTGAAAGTGGCAGGTAGCGCTTCGTTTGGCGGCTCCAGTTTCTGGGTCGAGGCACCGGAGCATATCGACACAGAAATTCTGGCGCGGGAGCTGGAAAAGAAAGGCGTGTTGATCGAGGCCGGCAGCCCGTTTTTCGAAGGGGTGGATTGCCCGCGAAACTATTTCCGGCTCGCCTATTCCTCGATAGATGAACGGAAAATCCCCAAGGGGGTGCGGCTGATCCGCGAAACGCTGGAGGAAATGGCATGACTGGTCTTATTTTGATTCGCCAACTGGCCCTATCGTGGTGTCGGGGGCTCTAGCATACAGGGGGCAACACTCTCTCCATTCAATCGAAGGATTCCGCCATGAAAATGACCACTGAAGAGGCTTTTGTAAAAGTCCTGCAAATGCACGGTATCGACAATGCGTTCGGCATTATCGGCTCGGCCTTCATGCCGATTTCCGACAAGTTTCCGCAGGCGGGGATCACATTCTGGGATTGCGCGCATGAATATACCGCCGGCATGATGGCCGACGGTTTTGCGCGGGCTTCCGGCAAGATGTCGATGGCGATTGCCCAGAACGGCCCCGGCATTGCCAATCTGGTGACACCGGTCAAAACCGCCTACTGGAACCACACGCCGATGCTGCTGGTGACGCCGCAGGCCGCCAACAAAACCATCGGGCAGGGCGGTTTTCAGGAAGTAGAGCAGATGCGGATGTTCTCGGACTGCGTGGCTTATCAGGAGGAGGTCCGCGACCCCTCGCGCATGGCCGAGGTGCTGAACCGCGTGATCATGAAGGCCAAGCGCCTGTCTGCGCCGGCGCAGATCAACATTCCGCGCGATATGTGGACGCAGGTGATCGACGTTGACCTGCCCGCGATCGTCGAATTCGAGCGTCCCGCCGGTGGTGCGCAGGCGATTGCCGAGGCGGCGGCGCTGTTGTCGAACGCCGAGTTCCCCGTGATCCTGAATGGCGCGGGCGTGGTGATCGGTGGCGCTATTGCGGCGTCGCAGGCGCTGGCCGAGCGGCTGGATGCGCCGGTGTGTTGTGGTTACCAGCACAATGATGCTTTCCCCGGCTCGCACCCGCTGTTTGCGGGGCCGCTGGGCTACAACGGCTCGCGGGCTGCGATGGAGCTGATCTCCAAGGCCGACGTGGTGCTGGCACTTGGCACCCGTCTCAACCCGTTCTCGACCTTGCCGGGCTATGGCATCGACTATTGGCCGCAGGATGCGAGGGTCATTCAGGTAGACATCAACCCCGACCGGATCGGGCTGACCAAACCTGTCACGGTTGGCATTGCGGGGGATGCGAAACAGGTGGCCGAGTCCATTCTGGCACAGCTTTCCGGCACGGCAGGGGATGCGGGGCGTCAGGAACGTCGCGACCTGATTGCCACCACCAAATCGGCCTGGGCGCAGGCGCTGACCTCGATGGATCACGAGGACGACGACGAAGGCACCGACTGGAACCGGCGCGCCCGCGCGGATCGCCCCGATGCGCTGTCGCCGCGTCAGGCATGGCGGGCGATTCAGGCGTCCTTGCCGAAGGAGGCGATCATTTCGTCGGACATCGGCAATGTCTGCGCCATCGGCAACGCCTATCCGACCTTCGAGGCGGGGCGCAAATACCTTGCACCCGGTCTGTTCGGGCCGTGCGGGTATAGCCTGCCTGCCATTCTCGGGGCCAAGATCGGGCAACCGGAAACGCCGGTGGTCGGTTTTGCCGGTGACGGGGCTTTCGGGATTTCGATGAACGAGATGACCGCCTGCGGGCGTGACGACTGGCCGCCGATCACCATGGTGATCTTCCGCAATTACCAGTGGGGCGCCGAGAAACGCAATACCACGCTCTGGTATCACGATAATTTCGTCGGGACGGAACTGGACTATAACGTCTCTTACGCAGGTATTGCCAAGGCTTGCGGCGTGAACGGGGTGGTTGCCACCACGATGGAAGGGCTGACCGAGGCGCTGGACACGGCCGTCAAGGCGCAGATGGAAAAGGGCGAGACGACCTTTATCGAGGTCATGCTCAATCAGGAAATGGGCGAGCCGTTCCGCCGCGACGCCATGACCACGCCGGTCGAGGTTGCAGGGATAGATCCCGCCGATATGCGCCCGCAGAAAGGCGCATAAATGGAGCGGCGCGACGATCCGTGGATTCTGGTGCTGAATGCCGGATCGTCGAGCCTGAAATTCGCCGCCTATCCGCTTGAGGGCGAGGGCGTTCTGGCATCGGGGCAGGTGGCTGCAATAGGTACCGATGCGGTTTTGCATTTCGGGGGTGCACGTCGGCCCGTATCGGCACCCGACCACGAAAGCGCAACCGGTATTGTGCTTGCGGCCTTGGAGGGCGCGGAATTCGGGGTGCCCGCCTCGGCAGGCCACCGCGTGGTTCATGGCGGTGCGCAGACTGATTCTGCTCTGATTACACCGTCCATCCGCCAGTTGATTTCCGAGGCTGCGACACTCGCGCCGCTGCACAATCCGCCCGCGCTTGCGGTGATTGACGCGCTTGCGGCGCGGTTTCCCACACTGGAGCAGGTGGCCTGCTTCGACACGGCTTTTCACACCGCGAATCCGCCTGAGGCCACGGTGATTCCGATTCCGGCAGATCTGCGCGCCAAGGGGATCCGACGCTACGGGTTTCACGGCCTGAGCTATGCCTCTCTGGTGCGCCGGTTCTGCGCGGTGACCGGCGTTCCGCTGCCGCACCGGTTGTTGGCCTGTCACCTTGGCGCAGGGGCAAGCCTAGCGGGCGTGGTGGATGGGCAGGGCGTGGCGACCACGATGGGGTTCTCGCCCATGGACGGGCTGGTGATGGCCACGCGGGCGGGGGCGATGGATAGTGGTGTGCTGCTGCACTTGCTGAAAAACGAAGGGTTCGATCCTGACACGCTCGACGCGATGCTCAATCGCGAGAGCGGGTTGAAGGCGCTGGGCGGCAGTGCGGATATGAAAACCCTGCTCGACTCACAAGCTCGCGAATCCGCCTTTGCTGTAACACATTATTGTTACTGGGCGGCGCGCCATGCGGGTTCGATGATTGCGGCCATGGGGGGGATCGACGGAATCGTGTTTACCGGCGGAATCGGGGAAAATGCGCCCCGTATCCGCGAAGCCATTGTCGAACACCTGAAATGGTGCGGAATCACAGCGGAAAACACCTGGATTATTGCTTCGGACGAGGAGGGAGAGATCGCCCATTCCGTGCGCTGTCTGGCAACAAATACCGCCTGAAATGAACTGGCCATACCGCAATGAAAAACTGGCCGTATGTGGTTGCATTGTGCTTTGGTTAGGCTAAGGTGTTCTTGCTTGGCGGTGCGACATTCTGTGCAAACTGTCATAAAATCTAAAAATAAGATCACTATAGGGCAATGTACTCGCGTGATCATTCACCAACGGCGCGGCATTCGGCTGTGCCACTATTCTCCAGGAGGGAGACTTACATGACTGAGACAAAAAATGGCGTAAACCGCCGTTCATTCCTGAAAACCGGGACGACCGTTGGCGCCGCTGCGCTGGCAACCCCGGCACTCGTGTCGAAGGCGCTTGCGTCCTCGGGCGAGTTGACGCTGCTCGACTGGTCCGACTACTGGCCGGACGACCTGCTGGCAGGTTTCGAAGCCGAAACCGGTATCAAGGTCAACTATATCGGTGTCGGTTCGAACGAGGAAATCATCAACAAGATGAAAGCCTCCAACGGTTCGGGTGCCGATATCATCGGGCCGACCAATAACCGTAACCTGCAGTGGGGTCCGCTGGGCTTGCTGCAGCCGTGGGACATGAGCCGCGTGCCGATTGATCGTGCAAACCCGGCTATGGCGAAAATCGGGCCGGACGGCTGGGATTTCGGTATGGGTTCCGAGTGGATCCCGCACATTTGGGGTACCGAGGGCATGGCATGGCGCACGGATCTCTGGGCACCGGCGTCTGCTGACGGTGTTCCGTCCTATGGCGAGATCTGGGATGATGCCAATGCCGGCAAAACCATGATTCGCGCACACTCCGGTATGCTTTGTGCCGGTCTCTATATGGAGACCATCGGCGAGCTGGACGAAGGCGCTGTCTGGGCGGCCTACGAGTCGGAAGAGAATTTCCGCGCTACATGGTCAAAAATCACCGACTGGTGTATCGCCCGCAAAGGCAACCTGAAACTGATCTGGAACGATGCGGACAGCCAGAAAAACGGCCTGCTGAATGGCGGCGTCGTGGTTGGCCAGACGTGGGACGGTCCGCCGCTCGCACTGAAAACCGCTGGCGAGCCGGTCACATACCAGGCACCGAAAGAGGGTGCGATGGCATGGGTAGACGGTCTGGCACTGCCCAAAGGCGCGGTCAACATCGACGAAGCCTATGCGCTGGTCGAATACGCCTACCGTCCGGAAGTTGCCGGCAAGGCGATCGACAAGCACGGTTACAACTCGCCGATCCTTGGCGCCGACAAGTTCGCAGGCGATGCCTACAAGAAGAACTTCGCCGAAGCCTATCCGGGTGACGCACTGGCCAACCTTAACCCGTGGCCGGCCGAGCCGCCCTGGTATGCAGACGTGCGCACCGAATTTGTGAACAAATTCAAAAGCGCATAAGCAAGTCTGAAATCTTCCGGTCGCCTTCTGGCGGCCGGAACCTAACCGGATATTACCGGTCGGGCGCCCGAGGGTCGTCCCGTTTTGATACCCCGAAATTGCGGAGGAAGTTCTATGAGCGTTGGTGTTGGTGTGAATCTGGAAAATCTCTGGATACGGTTCGGAGATTTCGTGGCCGTTCAGAATGCCAATGTGAATATCAACGGCGGTGACTTCTTTTCGTTCCTCGGCCCGTCTGGCTGCGGTAAAACCACGATATTGCGCGCCGTTTCCGGCTTCCTGGACCCCAGCGAGGGGCGGGTGCTGATTGGCGACAACGATATGGCGGGCATCGGTCCAAACAAGCGGCCGACTGCCCTGATTTTCCAGAACCTCGCGCTGTTTCCATTGATGAAAGTCTGGGAAAACATAACCTTCTCGATGGAAGTTAAAGGGGCGAGCACGGCCGAGCGTCGCAAGCGCGCCGACGAGCTGCTCGATATGATTGCGCTCGACGGTCAGGGAGACAAGCTGCCTTCCGAACTGTCGGGTGGTCAAAAACAGCGCGTGGCGATTGCCCGTGCGCTTTGCGCCGAACCGGATGTGTTGCTGCTTGACGAGCCGCTCTCGGCGCTTGATTTGAAGCTGCGCCAGCATATGCGCACCGAGTTGCGCGAAATCCAGCAGCGGGTCGGTATTACCTTCATCTACATCACCCACGATCAGGGCGAGGCGTTGACCATGTCCGACAACGTGGCCGTGATGCGCGCCGGTATCATCGACCAGATCGGCACGGGGCACGAGGTTTATGACCGCCCTGCCACGCCCTTCGTTGCCTCTTTTGTTGGCGAAAACAATGTGTTCCGCGGGAAAATTCATGAAATCAACGGTACGCAGGCCCTGTTGCAGACCAATCGCACCGGCCTGCTGCGTGCGGAGATCACACCCGCCGCAGTCGGCAACCTGAAGGTCGGCGACGACGCGATGATGTTTGTGCGCCCCGAGGCGCTTGCCCCTGCAGGTGCGGCGCCACCGGAAGATAAAACCATCATTTCGGCCACGGTCCTGAACGAGGAGTTCGAGGGCAATTCCTATAGCGTTTTCCTCGAAGGCGAGGGCGGCAAGGAAATCAAGATGTCGCTGCCGAACCTGGGGCAGGATCCCGAAGCCTCCAAAGGCTCGGAGCTTTCGCTTACCTATGATGCCAGCAACGCCGTGGTCATGCCCGCGGGCGAGCTGGCGTCGGAATAGGGGGCAATATGAGCAAGCCCCGTCTGTTTTCGCAGTTCTTCCGCAACAACGGCAAGGTCATGGGCAGCATTCTGCTGTTTCTGGTGCTGTTCTGGATAGTCGTCCTTATCCTGTTGCCTCAGCTGTCGATGCTCGACTTTTCGTTCCGCTACAACCTGCCGCCGTCGGAGCTGGGCGGGCCGAAGGATGTATATACGCTCGACAACTATAAATTCCTGCTGTTCGGGGCCGAAGGCAGTGACGGCCGGTTTAACACGGTCGACCTTCAGGTCTTTGTGCGCACGATTATCGCCGCGATTGCGGTTACCATCCTCGACCTGATCCTGTGCTATCCGCTTGCCTATTATCTTGGCCAGTCGAAGGGCAAGGGCATCACACGGCTGCTGGTCGTCATGCTGATTATTCCCTACTGGATCAACGAAATCCTGCGCGCCTTTGCGCTGCGCATCATTTTCGGGGATGCGGGGCTGATAAACGATGTGTTGCTGGTGCTGAACCTTATTCAGGAACCGATCGACTTCATCCGCGCCGATATCGCGCTCTATGCCGGCCTTGGCTATGCCTATATCCTGCTGATGCTGTTCCCGATGTACAACGTGATCGAGAGCCTCGATCGCAACCAGATCGAGGCGGCGCGCGATATGGGCGCCAGCTGGATCCGCATCCACCGCCGCATCGTCATTCCGCACGCCAAACCGGGGATCGCCTCGGGTATGACCATGGTGTTCATGCTCTCGGCCGGAGCACTGGCGGCACCGCAAATTCTGGGCGGACCGAGCAGCCTGTGGTTTACGCAGCTGGTCTACCAGTGGTTCAATGACTCGCTGAACTGGCAGCAGGGCGCGGCCTACGCCATTGTTCTGCTGATCTCCTCGATCGTGATCGTGCTGACGTTCATGAAAATCTTCAAGGTCAACATGGGGGATATCGGCAAATGAAGTCGTCTTTCATCGGCCGCGTTGCGCTTGTCACCTATCTGGTGATCTTCTTCGGTTATCTGCTCGGACCGCTGTTCGTGATGAGCATGACCGCCTTCAATTCCTCGGCCTTTCCGTCGATTTCACCCTGGGCATGCTACACTTACGAATGGTTCGATGTTCTGTTCAAGGATGAGCGTATTCTTAACGGTATCAAGAACAGCGTCATCATCGGCATCGGCACGGTTATCCTGTCGGTATCCATGGGACTAGCTGCGGCACTGGTTCTGACGCAGGTCTGGCCGAAGTTCCGCTCGACCTACTATACTATCGTCATTGCCCCGATCCTGATCCCCGGCGTGGTGCTCGGTATCTCGACACTGGTGTTCTGGGATCGCGTCAGTGTTTTCCTTGGTCCGTCGACCGAGGCCTTCCTGCATAACGGGATTTTCCTGACTGTGCTGGGCCAGTCGACCTTCATCGCCTCCTACGCCATGCTGGTGTTTGTGGCCCGTCTGCAGCGTTTCGACCCGGGACTGACCGAAGCAGCGCTTGATCTGGGCGCGACCCACACACAGGCTTTCCGCAAGATCCTGTTGCCGTTCATGCGTCCGGCCATTGCCTCGGCCGCCGTTCTGGCGTTTCTGGCATCTTTCGAGAACTACAACACTACCACCTTTACCTTCGGCAACTATCCGACGCTGACGATCGAGTTGGCGCAGAAAGTGCGTTACGGTATCAACCCGTCGATTTCGGCACTGGCCTTTATCATCGTGACCCTGACAATTTTCGCGGCACTGGCCAACGAGGCCTATCGCCGGAACAAGCAGCGCAACGAGGATATCCGCCTGAAGGGGGCGCCGCGCAAATCCGGTGGCTTCCTGCCGCCGTTCCTGACCGGCAACCCCGCCGCCATCATTTTCGTGCTGCTGTCCTTTGTGGTGATCACCATGTTCTGGACCGCGCAGAGCTACGAGCCGGCCGAGTGCAAGGCGCGGGTTCTGGCCGAGAAACAGGCGCTGGCGGCCGAGCGGATCGAGGCCCTGCGCGAGCAGCGGTTCCAGCAGCGGCTGGAGGCGGCGCATTCCGGTGTCGATATCTTTGGCCGCTCGACGGTTGATCCGACCGTGACCGAGGCCCCCGAAGCCCCCGCATCCAACGGGGCATTCGGAAGTGTCTTCGCGCCGACCAATCTCAACAACGCCGCTCCGGTTGAAGAGCCGGAAAGCAACTCCGGTGGCGCCTTTGGCGGTGTGTTTGCACCGACCAACCTGCAGGGCACGGACGGCAACTGACAAGGGGCCAGCCGCCACAGGCTGGCCATTCCGCGCAACAGGAAATCCGATGCTTATCGCGCAAATCAGTGACACCCATATTGCGGAGGAGGGGCGCAAGACTTTCGGCATTGCTCCGATGGCGGAGAACCTTGCCGCTTGCGTTGCGCACATCAACGCGCAGCCGCTGCCTGTCGATGTGGTGCTGGTCAGCGGTGACATCACCAATGACGGAACCGAAGGGGAGGCCCGTCGGGCGGCCGGTATTCTGGCGGGGCTGGATTGCCCCTGTTATGTCATTCCCGGTAATCATGACGATAGAGGCGCACTCTGGTCGGTGTTCGGAGGCGGGGCCTGTCCGTCGCGCCAGGGGGACTTCCATTCGTTTAGTGTTGCGGATTTCCCTGTTCACCTCCTGTTTGTGGACAGCACGCGCGTTGGCGCGGCTGGCGGGGAGATCTGCGAGGCTCGGGCGGCTTGGCTGGAACGGGCTCTGGCGGAAAGTGGGGACAAACCTGTCGTGATCGTCCTGCACCATCCGCCATTGAAATGCGGCGTGCCGGAGAGCGATCAGGACGGGTTCCTCGGTGCGGAGCGTTTCGGAGAGATTGTTGCGCGGCACGCCAATATCGAGCGGGTGCTTTGCGGGCATATCCATTTGCATACCCATTCCCGTTGGGCCGGAACGACGGTGACCACCGCACCGAGCACCGGTATGCCGCTGGCGCTGGATCTGACACAATCGCATCCGTCGGAGTTTCTGCTGGATGCGCCTTCCTACCTGCTGCATCACTGGACACCGGACGGGGATCTGGTTACCCATCCGGTGCGCGTGGCGTCGCTTGATGGTCCATTCCCCTTTGTGGAGCGTCGTTGATCATGCGCGAGCCACTTCCGGACGAAACCTTTGACGTCGCCATTGTCGGCGGGGGCGTCGTTGGTTGCGCCATGGCCCGGCGTTTTACGCTGGAAGGCGCGCGGGTTGTGTTGCTGGAGAAGGCGAGCGATATTCTTGACGGAGCCAGCAAGGCCAATAGTGCCATCCTGCACACGGGGTTCGACGCGCCGCCCGGATCGCTGGAACTGGCCTGTATTCAGGCGGGGTATCGCGAGTATCTGGACATTCACGAGACCATGGGCCTGCCGCTGGAGCGGACGGGGGCCTATGTTGTGGCATGGACCGAGGAGCAGGAAGCGGCGCTGCCGGATATCCTGCAAAAGGCGCACGATAACGGTGTGGCTGACTCGGTTCTGGTTGATGCTGCAACGCTGCGCGCTGCCGAGCCACAGCTTTCATCACAGGCCCGCGCGGCGATCCATATTCCCGGCGAAAGCCTGATTGACCCGTGGTCCGCGCCATACGCCTATCTGCAGCAGGCGCTGGACAACGGCGCGCAGGTGTTTGTCGATTGCGAGGTGACAGGCGGGGTGTTCGCCGACGGGGAGTGGACGCTTGAAACCTCGCGCGGCGAGATCAAAACCCGTTCGGTTGTGAATTGCGCCGGGCTGTACGGCGATCTGCTCGACCGGAAGCTGCTGGGTGATGCCGGTTTCACCATCGCCCCGCGCAAGGGGCAGTTTGTTGTGTTTGACAAGGCGGCCTCGACGCTGGCCGATGCGATTATTCTACCGGTGCCGAGCGCGCGCACCAAGGGGATTGTGCTGTTCCGGACAGTGTTCGGCAACCTTGCGGTCGGACCAACGGCCGAGGACCAGCAAAGCCGCACGGATGCCTCGACCGACCGTGAAATGCTGCAGTCGTTGATCGACGCGGGTATCGAAATGATTCCAGCGCTGGCCGACATGCCGGTCACGGCCACATATGCAGGGCTGCGACCGGCGTGTGAATTCAAGGAATACCGGATCAGCGAAACGCCCGATCGCAACTGGATCACCGTTGGTGCTATCCGCTCCACCGGTCTGAGTGCGGCGCTGGGGGTCGCGCAGCATGTGTTCGGCCTCTACAATCGCGTGGACATGGGGCATCAGCCGATCGAGAACCCGTCCATTCCGCAGGCAAGTCGTCTGGCCGAGCGGTTCCCGCGTGACTGGCAGGAACCGGTTCATGGAGAAATCATTTGCCATTGCGAACTGGTGACGCGGCGCGAGATCGAGGCGGCGCTGCAAGGGCCACTTGCCGCGCGCTCGCTGGCGGGGCTGAAACGGCGGACACGGGCCACGATGGGGCGGTGTCAGGGGTTCTATTGCTCGGCCAGACTGGCGGAAATCACGGATGGGCATTTCGAAATCCCGTTGGCACCGGAGGTCAAGGATGGGACATGAATTGACCCTGGGGCCGGATATCGATGTTGCCATCATCGGGGGAGGACCGTCGGGTCTCGCCGCCGCGACCGAATTGAAACGTCGGGGAGTCGCCCGCGTGGTGGTGCTGGAGCGCGAGCCGGTGGCGGGCGGGATCCCGCGCCATTGCGGCCATCCGCCGTTCGGCTGGCGTGAATTCCGCCGTATCCTCACCGGTCCGCAATATGCGCGAAAACTGGTTTCGGTGGCAGAGAAAGCCGGTGTGGAAATCCACACGAATACAAGCGTTGCGACAATCAAGCCGGGGCCGGGGCTGACACTCGCGACGCCCGAAGGTGTTCTGGATATTTCCGCCAGTCGCGTAATATACGCCACCGGTGTTCGCGAAACCCCGCGCGCCGCGCGCCTGATATCCGGTGTGCGGGCCAAGGGTATTCTCAACACCGGTGCGCTGCAGACCATGGTCTATCTGGAGGGGCGGAGTCCGTTCTTGCGGCCGCTGATTGTCGGCACCGAACTTGTCTCGTTCTCGGCCATCCAGACCTGTCGCCATGCCGGTATCAAACCGGTAGCGATGATCGGGGAGGGGGCCACGACCGTTGCCCGCTGGCCCACAGGTCTGTTCCCGAAACTGGCCGGCATCCCGCTCCACCTTCGAACCCGCCTTGAACGGATCAACGGGGAGGCGGTGGTCACATCCGCCACTGTAGACGGGCCGGATGGCGTGCGTGACATTCCCTGTGACGGGGTTCTGCTGACCGGAGAGTTTACGCCGGAGTCCAGCCTCGGGCGTCTGGGGCACTTGCAGATTGATCGCGGGACAGGCGGACCTGCGGTTGACCAGTTCGGCCGATGCTCGGACCCGCGATTTTATGCCACCGGCAACCTGTTGCGTCCGGTCGAAACCGCAGGATGGAGCTGGCAGGAAGGGTGCGAGACCGGATTGCGGGTTGCCCGCGATCTGGTCGGAAGCCAGCCGCCCGCGCAACGCCAGATTCATGTTGTGACGCAAGAACCGCTGATCAAGCTGGTGATGCCGCAACGTGTCAGCCTGCCGCTGTCGGTGCGCGGGATGGAGGCGCTGCAGGTTC
This sequence comes from Paracoccaceae bacterium, assembly GCA_015485375.1. Taxonomy (GTDB): domain Bacteria; phylum Pseudomonadota; class Alphaproteobacteria; order Rhodobacterales; family Rhodobacteraceae; genus NORP23. Next base: position 32,063 of record WFTU01000370.1, read on the forward strand.
GGTTCACCGCACCGGCCCGCGGGTTTATCGAGGTTTACGCAGACGGGGCGCTGGCGTGGAGCAAGCCGGTCGATGTGCGGCCCGAGCGCCGTTTCCTGATCCCGCTTGCCGGACTGGCGGAACAGCACACCAACGTGCTGGAACTGCGCTTTACCAAATAAAAACCCCGCGGCGCGAACCGCGGGGTCTGTTGTCAGGGATTGTGGCCGCGATTACTCGCCAACCACCTTGATACGACCTTCGACGGTTGTTTTAACGCCACCATTGTTGATGATGTAGTCGATCACATCGTTGGCCATCAGGTTGCCGTTGCCGGAGTTGATCAGCACGCGACCGCCACCCAGCATCCCGTAACCGTCACCGCCGCCAAGCGCGTAGTCGTTGGTTGCGAACTTGTAGACCTTGTTCACATCCAGATCCTCGCCACCGATCTTGATCGAGACGATGCGCGAACCGGCCGGAGCCGTCGGATCATAGACGATTTCCATGCCGGAGATCTGCGGGAAGCGGCCGGAGCCTTTCTCGACCTGGCTGACACCGTTTTCCATCGCGTCCAGAATCTGCTGGCCGGTGATTGCCGTCATCACGGTGGCATTGCCGAACGGCAGTTCCGTCAGAATATCGCGACGGGTGAGCATGGTGCCTGCATCATAGGTGCGGTCTGCACGGATGCCGCCGCCGTTGGCCATGGCCACGTCGGCACCGGTTGCAGCCCGCATAGCGTCTGCCACGAGGTTACCGAAAGCGGTTTCCATGCTGCGCACGCTGTTGCGGCGGGTGTCTAGCGGACCTTCGGTTACACCGATGGCGACATTCAGGCTCTCGTCGAGGCTTTTC